>CALHST010000164.1 GCA_938038825.1 uncultured Paracoccaceae bacterium
GCCGAGTCCAAGGTAAAGGTGTTTCGGACCAAGACGGATCTGGTGAGTTCCGACACCTTGGCTGGGCTGGAAGTGCAGCTAAAAGACGTACGCGACCGCATTTCCACGATGAAACAGCTGGATTCTGACGCTTTGGCGCGAATGGATGCGATTAAGTCCGCTTCCTCGCGAGAGGATCTCGCGCAGGTGTTGCAAGACCCTCAGCTGACTCGGTTACTACCTCAACTGGCCTCTGCGCGTATGGCCAACGCGTTTGATACACGCGTCGCCCAGATTACGAACCGTGCCGAAGGTCAAGTGCTGCGCGGGGCCACGCAAATGAACGCGCTAGAGACTTCTCAAGCCGAATTAGAGACGCAAATCGCGCGGCAAAGTGACGATCTCATCACCCTGCAACAGTTGTCGCGCGAGGCAGAAGCAAGCCGCCTGTTATACGAATACTTCCTGGGTCGGTTTAAAGAAACGTCAGCCCAGCAAGGGATCCAACAGGCAGACAGCCGTGTGTTGTCCAGCGCTGTAGTCCCTACATTGCCAGCATCGCCGAACAGACCAGTGATTGTCATTCTAAGCGCGCTTTTTGGGCTCGGCGTAGGGTCGGTTCTGGTTCTTTTGCGCGAAGCACGCACAGACACGTTCCGCACCTCAGAAAAGCTCGAAGATCTGACAGGCTATCCCGTTATGGGCCAGATCTCGACGCTTCCCACACGCCGTCGCAAAGATGCTGTGGCGTACTTGGTGAAGAAACCGATGTCGGCAGCAGCCGAAGCCGTGCGAAACCTGCGCACCTCTGTCGTTCTTTCAAACGTCACGGACCCGCCGCAAGTGATTGTCACCTGCTCCTCCTTGCCGGGCGAGGGCAAGACGACCGTCGCAATCGCTTTGGCGCAGAACATGGCAGGCATGGGCAAACGGGTGTTGTTGATCGAAGGCGATATCCGAAGGCGTACGATGCAAACCATGATCTCCGGCGATGACCGAGGCGGGCTAATGTCAGTCATCACTGAAAAGATGATGCTGGAAGATGCCGTCGTTCCGTCCTTAGATTTTGGCGCAGACGTCTTGTTGGGCGGACAGGTGAACATGAATGCGGCGGACGCATTTTCCTCGGACGCGTTTTCCAACATGTTGGATGATGCACGGGCCCAATACGATCATATAATCATCGATACACCGCCTGTTCTGATCGTGCCTGACGCACGCATTATCGCCCAAAGCGCCGACGCGCTTTTGTTTGTCGTGAAGTGGGATGCCACGCGCACATGGCAAGTCGAAAACGCCTTGGCGATGTTCGAAAGCGTTCAGCAGAAAATCAGTGGCTTTGTATTGAACCAGATCAATCCCGGTCGAATGCGGCGATATGGCGAGACGGGTCAATTTTATGACTCCCGTAATGCCCATGGCCGCAAATACTATGTGAATTAGGGGGCAAAGATGGGACATGTTTGGCCAGAAATACACGCGTTGTCTACGCAACCACCGTCCGAATTTTCGAGCCTACGTGTGGCAATAGTCCACTATTGGCTCGTTGGGATGCGCGGCGGCGAAAAAGTGATTGAGGACTTGTGCCTGCTCTTTCCTCAAGCAGATATATTCACGCATGTGGTCGATCGTGCGCACCTGTCGGACACAATCAACCGTCACAATATCACTCAGACCTTTGTGGGGCGTTTGCCTGGTGCAAAGAAGCATTATCAGAAATACTTGCCTTTGATGCCGCGCGCGCTCGAGTCCTTGGATCTAACGGGCTACGACTTGGTCATTTCGTCCGAAGCAGGCCCTGCAAAGGGGGTCATAACAGACCCTGACGCACTGCATGTCTGCTACTGCCATTCTCCGATGCGCTACATTTGGGACCAGTACCACGTGTACCGGGCGCAAGCTGGCCTTTTGACACGGGCTGTGATGCCCATTCTGGCAAATTCCCTGCGGATTTGGGATGCGTCATCCGCCGCTCGCATAGACCACATTGTGGCCAATTCACAGTTCATCCGCCGCAGACTGCGCAAGGCATGGGGGCGCGACTCTCAGGTTATTCATCCCCCCGTTGATCTTGGAGCATTCAAACAGTCGTCGGCAGCGACACCGGGTGATTTCTATCTCTATGTGGGTGAATTGGTCCGCTATAAGCGCCCGGACTTGATGATAGATGCGTTCAATCAGACGGGCCGCAAATTGATCGTGATTGGCGACGGGCCTGAAAAAGACGATTTGCAATCAATAGCCCACTCTAACATCTCCTTTCTTGGACGCGCACCCTTTGACGTTTTGAAAGATCATTACGCCCGGTGTCAGGCGCTTGTTTTCCCCGGGGTCGAGGATTTCGGGATTATCCCGCTAGAGGCCATGGCCTCGGGGCGCCCTGTCGTGGCCTTTGCAAAAGGCGGCGCGTTAGAGACGGTTCAAGATGGTATTACGGGGGTTTTCTTCTCACAACCAACCCCGGAAAGCCTGAATGCAGCCATCAGTCGGCTTGAAACAGACATTCTTCCCAATGCCGACCCAAGGGCAATTTCCAACACAATGAAAAAATTTGGCCGACCGCGTTTCAGATCCGAAATCACCCAGATGCTGTCGAGCCAATTGCAACAACAAGGAGCCTAATGAATGGCCGGTCAATTCGTACGCAAAAGCATCACTGCAATTGTGATCAAAATCGCGGCAGCAGGTCTGTCTTTTGTGATGTTTGTAACTTTGGCGCGGGCCATGCCGCAACACGAGTTTGGGGCATTTGGGTTCGCATTCTCATTGGCAACGTTTTTGGCTGTAGCAGGCTCGCTTGGGCAACGGAATTTGGTTCTAAAGTACGCGTCTGTTTACTTTGACAAAGGCGATCACCAATCCGCGTCTGACGTAGCGACGCGGGGCTATCGGCTGGTGTCGATGGGCGTGGGTGCGCTGGCCGTTTTCCTGATTGCGACGACGTTTCTGCCGTTCTTGGAAAACTTCCGCGCTGTGATACTGGCAACCGCGTGTCTGTTGCCGATACTTGCAATTGCGGAATACCAACCGCACGTGCTGCGCGCTGCTGGCCACGTGGCGTGGGCTTTGATGCCGCGCGATATCGTTTTGCGTGCTGGCATGATCGGTTTAGGTCTTCTGGTCATTCTTGGCTTTGCGCCGACTTTGACCGCAGTCACCGCTATCTTCACGATGAGTGGAATTCTCGCTGTTTTGATCGTTATTCAGGCTCTGAACCTCAAATCTGCGTTCCCAAGCTGCCCTAGTCCCGCACCAATGTCTCATGCGGATGAACCAAAGTGGCGGCATACGATGTGGGGGCTTTGGGGCAATTCCGTCGTCAATGCGTCTGGGCGCAACATGGCGATGATTATCGTCGGCTTTATGCTTCCAGCGGCGGCAGTTGGGGCGTTTTTTGCGGCTCTGCGCACCGCAATGGTGCTGGAACTGTTCTTGCTCGCCATCAACATTGTGGCTGCTCCGATGTTGGCCGCAAAGCTGAACAAGAATGATACGGCTGGGGTACAAGCGTTATGCCGCAAAATCAGTCTTATGCTGTGCGTCCCAACTGTCGGTGTTTTTCTGATTTTTGCCTTTGCTGGTGATCAGGTTCTGCAAATCTTCGGGACCCAATACGTGACATCCCACCCAGAACTTATGATACTTGCAACAGGGTATTTGATCAGCGCAATTGCCGGGCCCACGACCCAGTTGATGGAAATGGGCGGCTTTGAACGTTCGTATTTTCGGATGCTGACCATCACCACTGGGGTTACATTTGTGATCCTACCCTTTGCGATCCATCTGCACAGCGGCATCGGCGCTGCCCTATGTATTGCCGGAAACCTTGTCGCGTTGAACGTCTGGGCATATGTCTTCATTCACCGCCAATTGGGTGTGTCATCTGGCCTTGTGCCCTTACACACGCGTTCCGGCTCCGCCGCGGTGACAACATGACTGTGCCCGTCAACTTTCTATACTTAGGGGGCGACAAATGCGGCTCTACTTGGGTGCATAGGATCTTGTCACAGCATCCGGATGTCACGCTGGCCCACGCGAAAGAACTTTTCTATTTCGATCGTTTCTATGAAAAAGGGCCTAATTGGTACAAAAAGCAGTTTCCGCAAAATTCGCAATCTGCAAGAACTGGCGAAATATGCCACGATTATCTCTATTCAGACATCGCACTACGCCGGATCGCGCGGGATTTGCCTGATGACAGCCGATTTCTAATCACCGTTCGCGCACCGGTTGAGCGTACCGTGTCTCACTATAAATACCTGCGAAAGATTGGACGAACTTCGGCGTCGATGGCCGAGGCTTTGCAATCCCAACCGCAGATCATCGAACATTCCATGTTCGGAAAACACGTGGCCCGCGCGCAGGCGATTTTGGGTAAGGATCGGGTGCATGTGCTGCCGTTTGAGTTGTTGAAATCTGACCCACCTGCTTTTGGGCGGGCCATGTGCAACGCATTGGCGATCCGTTTTCACCCTAACCTGCCGTATGAAAATCGTGTTCTCGAAGCGCAAGCGGCTCGTAACCCCATGGTCGTTCGTTTTTTGCGCAATAGCGGTTGGGCGCTGCGTCGACTTGGGAAGCCACAGATTGTCAGCCAAGTGAAGACCCACCCTTTGGTGACCAGGCTGTTGTTCGATCCGAACAAACAGGCCCAAATACCACGGTTAGAGAGCAATACGCTCCGTGATTTGGCCACGCGTTTCAACGAAGATCAAAGCCTGCTCGCGGAATGTGTGCCAGATATGTGGAAATCCGCGTCATGAAAATTGTGATTGCTGGCGTCATGTACAGCCCGAACTTGGGTGATGGATTGATTGCCGAATGTTTGAGTGCGTCGATCAAAGCCGTGCAACCAGATGCGTCAATAACATGGTTGGATTTGGCGGGGCGTTCCGGTTTTGTGAAACCGTCGCGTGGTTTGCGCACGTTGGTTTTGGGTGCCTTGGCCAAACTGCCAAACCGCGTGTCTCAACCGATTTCTTCAACGTTGGTGCAGCGACAAATCGCGCGCCATCTTGCGCCGGGTGTTCCTTCGATTTTGGAAGGCGCTGATCTTGTGATCATCGGCGGCGGGCAATTGTTCGGCGATGCCAATCTGAACTTCCCGCTAAAGCTTGCTTATATCGTGCGGGCGGCAGAATCTGCGGGCGTCCCAATTGCAATACACGGCGTGGGTGTTTCGAAATCTTGGACGACGCAAGGAATTCGGATGTTTGCGCAGACACTCACGTCCTCTAATCTCCGCTTTATCTCGGTGCGCGATGATGCATCCGCCCAAAATTTGGTGCGCCACTATCAAGATATGGCGATCATTCCGCCCTGTCCGATTGCAGTATACCCTGATCCGGGTCTTTGCACCGGTATGATTTCGGTCAAACCAACTCAAAACGGCTCTAAAAGGCGCAAAATTGGGATCGGCATTGTCCATCCTGCTGCACTGGCCACGCATTCGATGACGGCAGATACGCCTTCAAAGGCCCAGGCTTGTCATGACTATGTCAAATTGGCGGAAGCGCTGCACAGCGCAGGTGTCGACATTCATTTGTTCACGAATGGCGCGGGCGAAGACGTCGATATGTTGGCGGCAGTTGCCCGCAAGGTTGGTCATGTCGCGTCAGTCACGATCGAACCTCGATTTTCGACACCGCAGGACTTGGTGAATTTTATCGCGAGTACGGACGCATTGGTTTCACACCGACTACACGCCTGCATAGCCGCGAATGCTTTGGGGAAAACGGCAATTGGTGTGACCTGGGACAAAAAGATCGACGCGTATTTCGCTTTGACCGAACAAGAGCACAATCTATTCACAAGCCTTTCAGATCGGCAAGCTGTCAGCCGTGCGTTGCTGACGGATCTTTCACCTCAGATACACAGTACGCTCCGCTCTTTAAAACCGATGGTCACCGATGGTGTCAGAGCCGTTCTAAGCACGGTACAAGTTCCGGTTCATGCCAGCATTGTCGCTTGAAAAAGCGGCCCTAACACTAGGCCTTGCCATGTTAAGTGGCGCGGTTTTAGGCTTAAGCCCTGCTGGCGCTGCCCTTGTTATTGGGGGATGCGCCCTTGGCGTTACACTGCGATTTATTGCACGCCAACACCTGCAGCGGGCCTCGGTCTTCTGTCTGTTGTTTCTGATCTATGTGCTTGTCAGCGGCTTGTTATTTGGCGGTTTTGACTCGTTAAGCCAATCAAGCTTTCTGGGTTGGATTGGTAACGAAGGCCGTGTGTTTTTGTACTATTGGCCCGCATTGTTTGTGTTCGAGACCACGTGCCCGTCTGATCGCGGGGTAACGCGCGTCTTTCGATGGCTGACGATCTTTGTTTTCATGAACACCTTGGTTAATACAGCGACGGGGTTTTCCACCTTTGGAACGCATCACGCCGCTGGTGCGTTTGCCGCGATGTTGGTGATTTTCAATCTGTTCCGATACGGAAAAAGCGGCAATTGGATAGATCTGTTGTGCCTAGTTATGGCAATATTGGCTTTGTTAGGCTCTAATTCACGCAGTGCTTTATTGGCAACGTTGGTGTCGGTAATCTTGGTCACGATATCTGTTCGGCGTATCAAACAGGTCGCGTCAATGGCGTGCCTTGCTCCGATGGCCATTGGGATTATGGCCTATGCATTTCCGTATCAATTCGAACGATTGCAAGACGCTGCGAACATGAACACTGTTTACGCAGTGCAAGAAAACTTCGCACGGGCCTATGCCTCTAACAGCCCTATCGAGGTGGCCAAAGCATGGGAGCTTAGCGAGACAATTTCGCTTCAAGGCAACGCCAATCTTGCGATACGTGGGTATCTGTTTGGCCGTGCTTATGGCGAATTTGCGCGGTCTCCGATTGTTGGGATTGGGTTCGGGCGTTTCAACGACATAGGTCGCAATTTCACGGGAACGCCCGGACTCTTCTTTCCTGTGACCGATGCCAGTTTTGCCGCGCCCTCGGATCAAACCGCACATAACGCCTATCTGCAAATTCTGGCAGAGCTGGGATTACTCGGAGCATTGCCACTGCTGGCTTTGTACTGCGTGATGTGGCGCGGTTTGAAACATGCGGCACAAAATGCACCCGATTGGTCGAAAACCGGGCGCGCGAGTTTGATCTGCGTGTGCCTTATGGGGATCACTCAACACGCGTTTGGGGCACCCATTTACGGGCTGTCCTTGTTCCTTCTCGCAGCACTCAGTTTTCGAAAAGCACAATTGGCGGCCTCTTAAGTTTTCCAAACCTTGGTCAAAATCCGAAGTGTTTCATCCGAACGGCTTGTGACCATCAAATCGCCGCCGTTGTCTTGCCATGACAAGTCGCCATCCAATTGCACTTCGATCAGTGCACGCACATTCGTGTTCTCTGGCGCCCAGCTGCTGTTAGACGTCACCACGGCATAGATTTCATCGCCGGGTGCAAAGCCGTCGATCCCAGCCGCTTGGCGCTTTACAACCCGCGACGTGTTGGCCGTGTTAAGAACTGCTGACAGGCCGACAGAGGCCCCGTTGTTGCCCGCCAGTCCCGTATTGTGCCGAACGGCTGCTGTGCAGGTCCCCGCGGTGCTAGGCGCGTCGCTGATCAAGGTTATTGCCGTGATCCAGCCATGGCTTGGCGCAATCCACCTGGAACCGTCCATGTCCGTGATCGGGTATGCGGCCCCAACACCTGATTTTTCCCAAGGTCCAGCCGTTGCTTTCTGTGCCAGTGCGTCTTCGATCCGCAGGCTTCCGCTCGCGAACTTACGGCCCACAAGCGCACGCCCCATCACAAGGTTCGAATTGGACTTCAGAACAATTTCACAGGTGGTGTTGGCATGAAGCTGGCCCCCCTTCAGAACGATCGCTGGGGTATTTGCCACGGCTTCCACAAAGGTTTTGCGATATTGCCCCTGATAAAGCAGACCAGCATCTGGATCTACAGGCTCTCCATAACCGCCTGTCCAACTGATGTTAAACAGCTCTGGCGGTTCGGTGGCCAGCAAAAAGCTGGGTCCAATACGAAACGCATACGACGGCGGATTAGTCTCTATGTTGGCTTTTTCGCAGACGACATTCCGCACAACAGTGTTAAGCGCAAAGTTCCCATTCCAATAGATCAGTGATCCATTGTTGTTCTCAACGTTGCCGCGGATCCCATCGACTTCACTGTCATACAAGCTTGCCCCGTCAATATGCATGACAAGTCCGTCTTGCGAAATGTCATAAGGCGATGCGATCAGAATGTTGTTCACTTTGGTGCGCGCAAAGGATTTCCCACCGACCCCAGCATTGACCCCATCTATCTCTAACCCAGTGACCCAAACAAACCCGTCATACCAACGCACCGTTTGTGTTGATGTGTTGTAGTAATAGTTGTTTGCCGCTGGGTTGCTGGGATCATCTAAAAACTCACCCAAATAATCGTCTGCATGCGTGTCTATGCCTTGCAGAGTCAGTTCATGTGCCCAGGCTTCCTTGCGGCCCTTAAAGCCAAACAGATGACCGACACCGCGACCTTCCAGGGTGCGGGCCCCACCGATTTGGTTGTTTTCCGTCCATGCACGCCAGTTTTCGAGCAATAGGCCAAAGCATTGAGAGTTCCCAAGCAAGGCTTCCACCAGAAAACTTGATGCACGCACGTCTCTGGCCCGGATCAACCATTTGGAATTAGCGTGGCCCTGCCAAATGCCTCCGCTGATCTCGAACCGGCTGCGCCCTGTCGAGAGACCCTCAATAGGCAAAATGCCGTGCCCGACTCCTGAATGTGTGACCAGCGCACCTTGCATGTCTAACGTGATGCTGTCTTGCAACTGTGGTCGATCACTGGACGCATCAAATTGAGACAAACCTTCCAGTTGGTCCAGAAGATAACGTCCGCGCGCAAAGACCCGCACAGGCCCTGATTGAGTGGCCCGCGCTGCGGACCGCAGCATCGCATTCCAGGCGTCCGTGTCGTTGGTCTCGCCATCTCCCACGGCGCCAAAGGCTTCAGGGGTGAACTGTTCGCGACCAATCACGTTCAGATGTACGCCCCCAGCCGTGGTCAAGTCTGGCGCAGTATCAAATGCATCACTGACACGATATCGAAAACCGGTGTCTATCACCTGCAAGATCTCGCCGGGGATGATGCGATTGCCCCCTGCGCCAGCGGTATACGACAAGGTCGTATCGGCAAGCATCTGGGACACCGTGCCAAGATCACGCGTGGGGTTGCGCACCGCCACCACATCAACATTTCGCAAAGATGCCCCTTGGTTAGACACAATTTCAACCCGATAATCCCCCTCGAAGACGTAGATCGCAGGAAACATGCCGATCCCGTTCGACTTGACGGGGTTCGCCTGCATGTCGGTCAAATCCTCATCGCGGAATATCGGGATCAGCGCATCTGAATCTATGGCATAGACAAACAGCCGCGTGTCTAACGCAGGGGATTGGAAGTATGTTATAAGCTGCTTGACCTGGGTTAATTCCAAAAGTGCCATATCGCGAAATCCTCGACAGAAAAGGGGTCCGAGGACAGGCAAAGGACAGATCAAATGACCTGACCGTTGGGCGCATCCACGGCGGTGTGTTCGACGCGGATTGTTTAGAATAATGATTAAATTTACATAGGACCTGCGTGCGCAGCACTGCGCACGGTTATTGCCCAGTCCGGCAAGCCATTGTAATCGCGGTTTTAAGAACGATGCTCAGGTCCAGCCTAAGGGTCATTCGGTTGCCGTAATCCATATCCAGCGCGACACGTTCCGCATAACTAACAGAATTGCGCCCGGACACTTGCCACAGCCCCGTCACACCGGGCTTCATCGCCAAATAGGCATCGCTGTGCTTGCCATATTTTCGCAATTCCACAGGCACGATAGGGCGGGGCCCGACAACGCTCATCTCTCCGCACAGTACGTTCCAAAACTGGGGCAGTTCATCCAGACTGGTCTGGCGCAGAAACGCACCGATCCGGGTGATGCGCGGATCCTTTTGCAATTTGTGATCCCGTTCCCATTCTTTGGCCGC
>CALHST010000165.1 GCA_938038825.1 uncultured Paracoccaceae bacterium
GTTCGCCTGACAACCCCAATCACAATGTCCTTGGAAGAAGCAATTGCTTACATCAACGATGACGAGTTAGTCGAAGTGACACCAAACGCTATTCGCTTGCGCAAAGTGTATCTTGATCCGCATGAACGAAAGCGGATGTCCAAGACCTATTGATGGGTTTCGACTTGTCTTTGACAAGTCGACCGTCTGGGGGGCACGCCCCCAGACATTTATGAGTATTTTGGGAACAATGATGGGTTAGTCGGTAATTTCGACAACCATCAGTTCCCGTTCGGACGCATCACGGGCAAAGTTCAGCGCCTCTTGATACTCTGGCGAATTGTAGCAACCGACTGCAGCGTCCACTGACGGGAATTTGGCAACCACGTTACGCGGACGTTCCTTGCCTTCGAGTTGTACAAAACGTCCACCACGAGCAATGAATGTGCCGCCGTGTTTTTCAACGGCAGGTCCCGCCAGTTTTGCGTATTTTCCGTATGCGTCCGCATCTGTGACAGTCACATGCGCGATCCAAAGTGCACCCATTGAATTATCCTTTTAGAATGGCTTCAGCTGCTTTGATTGCAGCGTCCGCGTTTGTGGCGTCTTTCGCCCCACCTTGCGCCATATCGGGACGCCCGCCGCCGCCTTTTCCGCCAAGCTCAGCGACGGCTGCCTTGACCAAATCAACAGCATTGGCGCGGTCAGTTGCATCGTCGGTAACGCCCGCAGCCACGGCGACTTTACCGTCCGACTCTGCGATCAACAGAACGGCACCGGTCCCGATCTGTGCTTTGTGAGCGTCCATCATGGGCGGCAAATCCTTGCCCGTGACACCGGAAAGTACCTTAGCAACGAATTTCAGGCCATTGATTTCTTTGACATCGGTCGCATCTGACGTACCGCCACCCATCGCCAATTCACGACGCAGCTGAGCGACTTCATTCTCGAGTTTCTTGCGCTCATCTAGAAGGGCCTTTACCCGTGTTGGGACATCTGCTGCGGGTGCTTTCAATTCGGTCGCTGTACGTGCCAAAAGGTGATCTTGCCCACGCAGATAATCCATGGCCGCTTGCCCAGTCAGCGCTTCGATCCGACGCACACCCGCACTAGAGGCACTGTCACCCAACACCACAAAAGCCCCAATATCGCCTGTGCGCGACACATGTGTCCCGCCGCACAATTCCAGAGAATAGGTGTTCCCGGACTGCCCTTTACCGGATCCAACTTGCCGACCCATCGACACAACTCTGACCTCATCGCCATATTTTTCACCAAACAGCGCCTGCGCACCGATGGCACGGGCATCATCCGGTGTCATGATCCGCGTTTCTACGACCTCGTTCTGGCGAATAAAGGCGTTCACATCTTCCTCGACTGTGCTTAGTTCTTCTAGGCTCACGGCCTTTGCATGACTGAAATCAAACCGCAAACGGTCCGGAGCATTCAAAGACCCCCGCTGCGCCACGTGTTCACCAAGTGCGCCGCGTAAAGCTTCGTGCAGTAGATGCGTGGCAGAGTGGTTAGCCCGGATGGCACTGCGTCGATCATGAGAGACGGTCAGAACCGCGCCATCCCCGATGGTCAATGTACCTTTGATCACACGCGCAATATGAACAAACACACCCGCAGTTTTTCGTGTATCGGTGATTTCGGCTTCGCCGCTCTCGGTTCGCAGAACACCGGTATCCCCAACCTGCCCGCCGCTTTCCGCGTAAAAAGGTGTTTGGTTTAACGCGATTTGCACGGTTTGGCCTTCGCTGACGCTGTCAACCAATGCGCCGTCTTGTACCAGTCCAACGATCTGGCCTTCAGCGGTCTCTGTATCGTATCCAAGGAAATCTGTGACCCCGGCCTTGTCTGCAACGTCAAACCAAATTGTGGCGTCCGCTGCCTCCCCGGATCCAGACCATGCCGCGCGCGCTTTGGTTTTTTGTGCATCCATCGCAGCATCAAAGCCATCCTTATCCACGCCAAAGCCCTTTTCGCGCAGGGCATCTTGGGTCAGATCCAAAGGAAATCCATAGGTGTCATACAGCTTGAACGCAGCAGCACCTGGAAGATTGTCGCCTTCGTTGAAACCAGAGACCTCATCTTCCAAAAGGCGCAATCCGCGATCCAGTGTTCGCTTAAACCGGGTTTCTTCCAGCTCTAGTGTTTCACTGATCATCGCCTGCGCTTGCCCCAGTTCGGGATATGCTGCGCCCATTTGACCAACCAAGGCCGGCACAAGTTTGTGCATGACCGGGTCTTTGGCACCCAGCAAATGCGCATGACGCATGGCCCGGCGCATAATCCGGCGCAGAACATATCCACGACCTTCATTCGACGGCATGACACCGTCTGCGATCAAAAACGATGTAGAGCGCAAATGATCGGCAATCACGCGGTGATGCACGTTTTGATCACCAAACGGGTCGCTGGATGTGGCCTGCGCAGACGCTTCGATAAGCGCCTTCATTGTATCGGTGTCGTAATTGTCGTGGCTGCCTTGCAAAAGTGCGCCGATCCGTTCCAATCCCATGCCGGTATCAATGGATTGCATGTCCAGTGCTTTCATCGAACCATCTTCGAACTGCTCGTTTTGCATGAAAACAATGTTCCAGATCTCGATAAAGCGATCACCGTCTTCCTCGGGAGAGCCTGGAGGGCCGCCCCAAATATGGTCGCCGTGGTCATAGAATATTTCAGTGCAAGGACCACACGGGCCCGTCGGACCCATTTGCCAGAAGTTGTCCGATGTCGCGATCCGGATAATGCGATCTTCGGGAATTCCGACTTTCTTCCAGATTTCGGCCGCCTCATCGTCGGTATGATAAACTGTAACGTACAGCTTTTCTTTTGGGATTCCGAATTCGCCTGTAATCAGGTTATAAGCAAATGGGATCGCTTCGGTTTTGAAATAATCGCCAAAGCTGAAATTTCCCAGCATTTCAAAGAACGTATGATGGCGCGCAGTATATCCGACATTGTCCAAATCGTTGTGTTTGCCGCCCGCCCGCACACATTTTTGCGACGATGTCGCGCGCGTATAGTCGCGTGTTTCAAGCCCGGTGAATAGGTTTTTGAACTGTACCATACCCGAGTTTGCGAACATCAAAGTTGGATCGTTACGGGGCACAAGGGGGCTTGAGGCGACCACTTCGTGCCCTTGCTGTTCGAAATACGACAGGAAGGTTGAGCGGATGTCGTTGAGGGAGGCCATAAATTTTGTCCAAGGCTTGCTATGAGGTGTTCTTCAAATAGCTGCGCCCTGCAAGACTGTCCATGTCCGCGTGCGATTGTTCAGGCCGAAAATCATTGGGCTGACCCGCCAGAACGTAAAAGAGGGCCACTTGGGCCCTCTTTCTGAGAAAATTAGACGGCTTTAAGCCTCTAAAATGTCGTCGTCTTCTTTTTTGGAACCCACAGGCATATCGAAATCCAAACCATGAGCGGCACGGATTTTGTCTTCGATATCAAGTGCTATTGCTGTGTTTTCTTTCAAGAAATTCTTCGCGTTTTCGCGTCCTTGACCGATCCGCTCGTCTCCGTAAGAGAACCAAGAACCTGACTTGTCGACGATTCCAGCCTTTACGCCCAAATCCAGCAATTCGCCATTTTTGGAAATGCCTTCACCATACATGATGTCGAATTCAACCTGCTTGAAAGGCGGCGCCACTTTGTTTTTGACGACTTTCACGCGGGTTGCGTTCCCAACCACTTCGTCCCGATCCTTCAACGCACCGATACGGCGGATATCAAGGCGTACCGACGAATAGAACTTAAGCGCATTGCCGCCAGTTGTTGTTTCAGGCGAGCCGAACATTACGCCGATTTTCATCCTGATTTGGTTGATGAAAATAACCATGCAATTGGACTTGCTAATGGACCCGGTCAGCTTGCGCATCGCTTGGCTCATTAAGCGAGCCTGAACACCGACGCTGCTGTCCCCCATATCACCTTCAAGTTCGGACTTAGGTGTCAACGCGGCAACGGAATCGACAATTACCATGTTTACCGCACCAGAGCGCACCAACGTGTCCGTGATTTCAAGAGCTTGCTCGCCCGTGTCAGGTTGCGAGATGAGCAATTCGTCAATGTCCACGCCCAACTTCTTGGCATATTGTGGATCAAGCGCATGTTCCGCATCGACAAAAGCACAGACGCCGCCACTTTTTTGCTGTTCTGCGACGCAATGCAGGGTCAGTGTGGTTTTGCCCGAGGATTCAGGACCGTAAATTTCGATAATGCGACCCATCGGCAGGCCGCCTATGCCCAAGGCAATATCGAGCCCTAGCGAACCAGTCGAGCTCGCCTTGATGTCTTGCACGGCACCTTCCGCACCCAGTTTCATGATGGATCCCTTGCCGAACTGACGTTCGATTTGGGCCAAAGCACTGTCCAGCGCTTTTTGTTTGTCGGCGTTCTGTTTGTTGCTCATGGATAAAAGATCTGCCGTTGCCATTATTGTTCGTCCCTTATTGTCATACCCGGTGCTGCGCGGCAATCACCGCTCATGTTCGCCTCTTGTTCTCTATGCGCACAAAAGGAGAACATTTCAATCAAATTTTCATAAAATCAGCATGCAGAACGAGATTTAACAAATCGTTTACACCACAGCAAAATGGCCCAAACCGTCTATTTTGTTGTTTTTGTTAACGTTTTGTCAGTGCAGCTGACGGTGCACAGTTTCTGCCAAATCTGTCAAAGAAAATGGTTTGGGCAGAAAAACCGAGTTTGGAATGCGCGACTGCGTTTCGTCAAAGCTATCCTCGGCGTAGCCCGACACAAAGACCACGCGTGTATCTGGCCGCGCTTTTAGGGCTTGTTTCACCCATGATGGACCATCCATGCCCGGCATCACAACGTCGGTAACAAAAACATCGATGTTCAGGGAATCATCGGTGAGCGTTTCCAACGCGGCTTCGGCGCTGTCCGCTTCCAAAACCGTATATCCACGCATGCGCAGTGCACGGCTGGCAAATGCCCGTACTGGCGCCTCGTCTTCGACCAGCAAGATCACGCCTTCGCCATGCGCTGGGGGAACCCGGGCTACAGTGGTGTGTTCAACAGGTTCAATGGCTTCGTCACGTTTTTCTTGCGCTGGAAGATACAACGTAAAGGTCGTGCCTTGCCCCAACACACTGTCAACAAAGATAAAGCCGCCTGTCTGTTTCACGATTCCGTAAGCTGTCGACAATCCAAGTCCGGTGCCTTCGTCTGTGCGTTTTGTCGTGTAAAATGGCTCAAACACTTTCTGCAGCTTGTCTGATGGGATCCCGACACCTTGATCTGACACGGTCACACAAACATAGGTTCCCGCAGGTACAGTGGCATTGTCGCGCACCTCTGGTTCGGTCAAGTTTGCAAACTCGCAGACAACGCGAATTTCGCCACCCTCAGGCATCGCATCACGTGCGTTCACCACAAGATTCATCAACACCTGTTCCAACTGGCGCTTGTCCGCACGGATTGCAGGCAACACTGGGTCGTAACTTGTTTGCAGGGACACGCGTTCACCAACCAAACGGTTTAGCAAATGCGTCAGATCCGCCAAGGTTTCGCGCATATCAATTGTTTTAGGGCGCAAGGTCTGTTTGCGAGAAAACGCCAAAAGCTGGCTAACCAAAGCGGCAGCCCGATTGGCATTTTGGTTGATTTGCACGAGGTCGGCGTAATCTGGATCCCCTTGATCATGGCGCAACAAAAGTAAGTCACAATGCCCCGAAATCGCGGTTAGAAGATTGTTAAAATCATGCGCAACCCCGCCCGCAAGTTGACCAATCGCCTGCATTTTCTGGCTCTGCACAAACTGTGCTTCCAGAGTTTTCAGTTCTGTCGCGTCGTTCAATATCGCGATCAGCCCACGCCCATCTTTGGTCTCAACCGGGCTAAGCGTTACCTGAACAAACACCTCCTTGTCGGCGCGTCGCAACCTCAAAAACTCTGAATTTTGCCCGGCGCGGCCCTCTAACGTTTCGCCCAGCCAGTCGCGAATAGAGCGGCCCAAGCCTTCCATCAACTCGGACAAGATGATCCCTTCGCGCAGATCATCCCCGATTAGTTGACGCGCAGATTCATTGAACGTCAGAACGTCGCCGTCAGGCGTGACCCGCAACAGCGGAACAGGCAATTCGTCAATGGATTGCCAACCTGCCGCTTCTGTCGGCGTTTCCGTTGGCAACAGATACAGCGCCCGTCGACCAGCACCTGCGTCCAATTCACAGGGCAAAACCATGACAGGTCCATTTTCCGAGTGGACCTCTGCTGTTTGGCCACTTTTCAACGGCAAATTGTCGAAGATCACGTCAAGCTTTTTGACGCGTTGCCCAATCAACTGACGCGCAGGTTCATTCATCGACAACACAGAATCGCTGCGTCCCAGCATCAACATCGGCAAGATGGGCGAAGATCCCCGCGCTCCTCTGGTCGTTTCCTTGATGTCTTCAAGACGCCAAACCAAATGGTCATTGCCCATCTTATGTACGGACAAGCGGACATGGCCTTTACGGGTCACAATTTCTTCACGTGCCGCACCTGAAGCATCCACAGCAGTGCGCAGCCGTGTCATGATTGGCGCTGGGTTGGCAAAGGTTTGCTTCAACGTTGCCCCCAATGTGTCACTGATTGTACCACCACAGCGGATGCGGGCCGATTTATTGCTGAACAAAACTGCGCCTTCGCGGTCCGTGATAAAGCTGGGTATGATGTCATCCGCGATAAAGTTCGACATCGCGCCGGCTTTGTATTTCGCCTGATTGTCTTCACGCCACCAAAGCACATTAAATAACCCAAGCAAGACCATCACAACAGTCGATGCCGCCACAATCGCGATCTGCGGCGCCCCTTGCGGTGCCAGCGCGGCCATGACCACCAACAGGGCTGCTGCCAAATACAGACTACGTTTTTGCCCTTTTGCGCGTCGGGCAATTTCAATGAGCAGGGAATCCTGGCGAAATGACGGGGTCATGCCTGTCCTTAATAGAATGATTCGTTAGCGCGCATTACGCGGGTTATAAGTTAATGACCGATTAACCATTTGGCGCTGCGTGAAATCTTATACGATCTTGGGTTGAAAGTCGAACCCGTCAGGATCGTTTCAACTGCGCAACGAAAAACCCGTCGCCATCATCTGTGATGGGCCAGCTTTGCGAAGCCAACATTTCCCAATCAGGGCGACGTTTCAGAAATGCGTTTATTTGAAGGGCATTCTCGGATTCGAAAATTGAACATGTTGCATAGGCTAAGGTACCATTTGGCGCCACCAAACGATGCGCGTCTTCCAGAATGGTCTTTTGAACAGCCGTCAGTTCGTCCAGGTTTTCTCTGGAAAACTGCCATTTG
>CALHST010000166.1 GCA_938038825.1 uncultured Paracoccaceae bacterium
ACCTTTGTTCTAGAACGCTGGGGCTATGACATGCCCGAGATCATCTCGGATGTGGGGGCAGATCAGCCTGTGATCATTGTCGACACCAATAATCCGGCAGAACTGCCTGATGGGATCAATGACGCGGATATCCAAGGCATCATCGACCACCACAAGCTGGTCGGCGGCCTGGAAACCAAAGGCCCCATCAACATCACTATTCGTCCTTTGGCCTGTACAGCGACCATCATGCACAATCTAATGGGGTCATATGCCGATAAGATGACCGATCCGATCAAAGGCTTGATGCTGTCTTGCATTGTGTCTGATACGCTTGCTTTCCGCTCACCGACGACAACCGATCAAGACAAAGAGCTGGCTGAAAAGCTGGCGGGTGAGCTGGGTCTGGACCTGTCCGCTTATGCGTCAGAGATGTTTGCGGCGAAATCAGATGTGTCCGCGTTTTCCGACGCAGAACTGATCCGGATGGACAGTAAGGAATACGCTGTCGGCACGACCAAGTTCCGTGTTTCGGTTCTTGAAACGACAGCACCAAACATTCCGTTAGATCGTAAAGACAGTCTGATGGCGTCGATGAAAGACGTGGCCGCAGAAGACGGGGTGGATCAAGTGTTGTTGTTCGTAGTGGATATCCTGAAAGAAGAAGCCACATTGTTGGTTCCCAACGACACTGTGAAATCCGTGGCCGAGAAAAGCTTTGGCGCGGCTGTGTCCGGTGACACCGTTGTTCTGCCGGGGATTATGTCACGCAAAAAGCAGATTATTCCCAACCTTGCTATCTAAGGCAACGTAAGCTGAAGCTCACCTTACAGAGACGTCTTTGTAGGGTGAGCTTCAGCTCACGCGCCTTGTGAAAGCGTCACTCCATCAAAGTCAGGACACAGACATGACCCAGATTATCGAAACGCTTTCAGAGATCTCCGATCGGTATGACGCTTTGCTGGTCGACCTTTGGGGCTGTGTCCATAATGGTGTCACCGCATTCCCCGACGCGGTTGCGGCCTTGCAGGCCTATCGGGCCCGTGGTGGTACTGTTGTTCTGTTGACCAATGCACCCCGTTCGCGCCACGAAGTGGTTCCACAACTAGAGAAATTCGGTGTTCCAACGGATTGTTGGGACACGATCACCACCTCTGGTGACAGCGCCCGGTCCGCGATGTTCCGGGGCCTTGTCGGCCAAAAATTGTGGTTCATCGGCCAGCCCCATGACGCGCCCTTTTTTGAGCCCTTGCGCCTGATTGACTCTCCTGTCGACATCACCCGGGTTCCTATGGAAGAGGCCGAAGGCATCATTTGTTGTGGCCCGTTTGATCCCATGGCCGATCCAGACGAGATGCGCGGTGCGTTTTTATACGCCAAGCAAAAAGGGTTAGAGATGATCTGCGCCAATCCCGACATCGTGGTGGATCGCGGTGACAAGCGAGAATGGTGCGCAGGGGCCTTGGCCAAATTGTATACCGAGATGGGAGGCGTGTCGCACTACTTTGGCAAGCCCCATCCGCCGATCTATGATCTGGCCTATCGACGACTGGCGGAGTTGGGCAAGTCCGTACACAAAGACAAGATGTTGGCCATTGGCGACGGTGCTGTCACGGACATTCCCGGCGCTATGGGCGAAGACATCGATTCTATCTTTATTTCAGGCGGATTGGCCGCTGAGGAAACCAAGACCTCCTATCAACCGGATGCGGATGCCTTGGACGCGTATTTGCAGAAAGAGCAGATCGCGCCCACCTACACGATTGGTTTTCTTCGATAAAATCATTCACCCATGAGGGTCCAAGGGTATCTTTCGACACAAATTCCACAAAATTCATGTGACTTTTTGCTTGATTTTCTGCAACTGCAAAGTAATTAAGTTGCGCAAGGTGTCGCCTTGATTTTATCTTTATTGCCGGAGTGAGGGTGATGTTGGACAATCTGCCACGTGGAACGATTTGCATTGAAGATATGGAAATGGGCATGTCCCGGTATCTGCAGAAGGTTGTCACAGACGAAGATATCGAGATGTTTGCGCAAGTGTCCACGGATCGAAATCCCGTGCATTTGGATGATGCCTATGCGCAGGACACGATTTTTCAGGGGCGCATTGCGCACGGGATGCTGACAGCGGGACTGGTCTCTGCGGTGATCGGAGAACAGCTTCCCGGGCATGGAACTGTTTATATGGCGCAAAACCTGAAATTTCTGGCCCCTGTGCGTCCTGGCGATTTGGTGCGGGCGCAAGTCACTGTTACGGATATCGAATTTGCCAAGCGACGCGTGAAGTTGGATTGCGAATGCACCATTGATGGGAAAAAGGTTTTGGTGGGGGAAGCCACGGTTTTGGCCCCATCACGAAAATTCGACTAAGAGGCACAAGATCGGGTTATGAAAAAGCCCGCTGCGCGGACACGATTTATTGGGTGAAGGGGCTTTGCCCCCTCACGCTCCCCCAGGATATTTTCGGCAAAAAGAAAACCACGCCGTGTTGCGCAGGACGGCCTGCGTGGATACTCAGGGGCCCATGCGCATTATTCGAGACTATCAGTTTGTCGATGATCAAGACCGCGGAGCGTCGGTTGCGATTGGTAATTTTGATGGTGTTCATGTCGGGCATCAGACAGTCATTGATTTGGCCGCACAAGCGGCGCCGGATGCGCCTTTGGGCATCTTGACGTTTGAGCCTCATCCCCGTCAATATTTCGCGCCGGAAGCACCCACGTTTCGCCTGATGAGCTCTGCGGCGCGGGCCTCGCGGTTGGAAAAGCTGGGGGTTGAGCGTCTGTATGAGTTGAACTTCAATGCCTCGCTTGCGGGGCTAACACCCGACGCGTTCGCGCAGGATGTGATTGTTCGGGGATTGGGTTTGTCCCATGTGGTCGTTGGCGCGGATTTCTGTTTTGGGCAAGGGCGGGTCGGCACAGCGGAGATGCTGCAGGATTTTGGGAACACTTTAGGGTTTGGGGTGACTATTGCTCCATTGTTGGCAGAAGGGTCGACTGTGGTGTCCTCCACGGCCATTCGTACGGCACTTTCCGACGGGCGCCCGCAGGATGCGGCGGCGATGTTGGGACATTGGCATCGCATTGAGGGGCCGGTGATCGGGGGCGAGCAGCGGGGACGTACCTTGGGGTATCCCACGGCAAACATGGCATTAGAAGGTCTGCATTTGCCTGCCTTTGGTGTTTATGCGGTCTTGGTTGATGTGCTCGAAGGTGCGCATCAAGGATCCTATCATGGAGTGGCCTCATTAGGTGTCCGTCCCATGTTTGATGGAGATGTGCCGAATCTAGAGACCTTTGTCTTTGATTTTTCCGGGGATCTTTATGGGGTGCCTTTGTCTGTCGGCTTGGTGGCGCATTTGCGCGGCGAGGAAAAATATGACTCGCTTGAGGCTTTGATCACCCAAATGGATGCAGACAGCGCACAATCGCGTGCGATTTTGGCGGCGTTATGAACGAACCGATTGCGGCAAAGGGATTAGCCTCCCGGTTTTGGGAAAAGAAACCGCTGACCAAGATGTCAAAATCCGAATGGGAAGCGCTGTGTGACGGTTGCGGGAAATGCTGTCTGAACAAATTGGAAGACGAAGACACAGGCGCTGTGGCGTTGACACGGGTGGCGTGTCGTCTGTTGGATGATGCGACCTGTCGCTGTGCGCATTATGAAACACGTCATCAATTTGTCCCCGATTGCATTGTGCTAAGCCCCACGAACCTCGCGGATAATTTGTATTGGATGCCGGAAACATGCGCCTATAAATTGTTGCATTTGGGCAAGCCTTTGGCAGAGTGGCATCCTTTGATTTCGGGAACTGCCGAGTCGGTTCACACAGCCGGGGTCAGCATGCAGGGCCAAACGCTAAGTGAATTTGACGTCGCGGATGACGACTGGGAAGACCATATCATTGAGGAGCCGATCTGATGTTTTTTGCGTCTGACAATGCGGGCCCCGTTCATCCACAGATTATGGATGCGTTGGCAAAGGCAAATAATGGCCATGCGATGCCGTATGGCGCAGATACCATTATGGACGAGGTGCGCACGCAGATCCGCGAGGTCTTTGAAGCACCAGCGGCGGCTGTGTATTTGGTGGCCACGGGAACGGCAGCCAATGCGTTGTCTTTGGCCACATTGGCAGATCCTTGGCAGACTGTGTTTTGCTCTCCTGTGGCGCATATTCACGAAGATGAGTGTAGCGCGCCGGAGTTTTACACAGGTGGGGCAAAACTGACGCTTGTGCCTGGTGGGGACAAGATGACGCCAGACGCATTGGCGGCCTCGATCAGCGGTGAAGGGACACGTGGCGTACATGGGCCCCAGCGTGGTCCGGTGTCCATCACTCAAGTCACGGAACGCGGCGGGGTGTACACAGTGGCCGAAATCGAGGCGTTGTGTGATGCGGCCAAATCTTTTGATGTTCCGGTGCATTTGGACGGAGCGCGGTTTGCCAACGCTTTGGTGGCATTGGAATGCAGCCCGGCCGAGATGACCTGGAAAGCGGGCGTTGATGCTGTCAGCTTTGGGGCCACAAAGAACGGGGCCATGGGTGTGGAAGCGGTCGTTCTGTTTGATGCTGACAAGGCCTGGGAATTTGAGCTGCGGCGCAAACGAGGAGCACATCTGTTTTCCAAGCACAGGTATCTGTCCGCGCAAATGCAGGGGTATCTGGCCGACGACCTGTGGCTTGCCAGCGCGCGCAAAGCCAACGATGCGGCCCGTGCATTATCCACCGGGTTGGCGGCAAAAGGGGCCGAGTTTATGCACCCGACCGAGGCCAATATGATCTTTTGCGCCTTTCCACGCAGTGTTCATCAGCGCCTGCACGATGCTGGCGCCAAATATTATGTTTGGTCAGGGTCCTTGGAGGGTGATGATCCCGAGGAGATGCTGGGCGCGCGCCTTGTCTGTGATTGGTCCGTGACAGAAGCAGATATCGCCACGTTCCTGTCCCATTTCTAAGCGGAAGCGTGAGCTAAAGCTCACCCTACGGGTCAATCTGTAAGGTGAGCTTTAGCTCACGTGCGTCGCGATGAAGGATGTCCAGGCTTTTGCGGTCTCGGCAGGGTGCGATATCGGCGCCATATGTCCCGCTTTTGGGATGACCACATTTTGCGCCTTTGGAATGCGGCGCACCAACCCATCATTGGTCGCGCGCACAGCAGACACGCTTGTTTCACCCCGCAGCAACAGCGTTGGCACTTGAATGTCTGCCAACTTTGGCAGCACATTGGCTGTATCCTCATACAGAAATGGCTTTGTGTCCGGCACGACATGAATGGCCCGGGCCATGGCCATCTGGTACTGCTTGGGAAGGATATCCCATGGCGGTCCTTGATCGCTCCACATTTGGTTAAATGCGCGCGCCGCCCCTTGGCGATCTCCTGCCACAAGGCATGCATGAAAAGGGGCCGCCTGCGCATCATGATCAACCATGGTCTTGGGATCATCCTGCAACGCCACAGCGAACAGCACTGGCTCAATCAATGTGACCGATCGCACCCGGTCTGGATGTTCCACAGCCAAACGTAACGCGACAGCGCCCCCAAACGAATGCCCGATCACATCCAGGGGCGTGCTTAACAGGTCTCGCGAGGCCGCAAATACTGTATCGGCAAAGTCACTCTTTTCGTCCCAATCAACGCTTTTGCCGTGGCTGGGCATATCCGGAGCAACCAATGTGATCTCATCCCCCACATGATGCAAAAATCTCTTCCACACACCAGAAAAGGCCATTGTGCAATGCAGCGCCAGCACAGGCCGCGCACCTGTTCCCAGATGCGCAACATGCGGGGCAAAATCAGGTTGAGGCCTCAAAGCTGCCCCGCAAGGTGCATGTCCACCTCGTCGATCTTGTCTTGCCCCCAGAACCTTTCGCCGTTGTCCACAATGTAAAACGGGGCGCCAAATGCCCCAGCCGAAACGGCCTCTTCCAAGTTTGCCGCATAGGTATCCGCAGCAGCCAACATGCCCTTGTCTGCCAAGTCCGGGTCAAAACCGGCCTCTGTCAAACACGCACGCACAACATCATCCTGGCTGATGTCTTTTTCATCCGCCCAAACAGACCGCGTAAACGCATGCACCAGCGCCCCCAT
>CALHST010000167.1 GCA_938038825.1 uncultured Paracoccaceae bacterium
CGTTCGCCTAGGTCTGGATCTTATCGTCATAATCGCCAACGATTCTGCTTATGGTGCGGAACACATCCAGTTCATTGATCGCAAGATGGATCCAAGCCTGACAGAATTCCAATGGCCGTCTTTTGCAAAAGTTGCGCAGTCCTTGGGGGGCGAGGGATTCGAAGTGCGTTCAAAGGAGCAACTTGAAGACGGGCTTGCGGCCCTTGAGACGCGGAAGGGCCCATTTCTTTTAGAGCTCCGATTGGATCCTTTGGATGTTCCCCGGATGCGGACTTGATCTGCGCGTAGGATCGGAAGAGAAAACTCTTATTAATACAATACCTTAAGATGGCATTCGGTCACTTGGTCGCGCGCCAAATTTTTCTATAACCGCTTTCGCGGCCACCCAATTGTGGCGGCTGACGTTGGGTATCTTTTCTAATTTAACGATAATTGTTCACAACCCAGCCGCGAACTTGCCACATTCTCGGCCTTGGATAAACTTGGCACAAACGGGGAATTTAGTAATGAGTCTGGAAAAAACACCCACTGTATTCGTCGCGCTAATGTTAGCGCCCGAACAATTAGATCTGTTCGAAGAAATAGAAGCAGAAGCCATCGACATATTGGGCGATGTCTCGGACGCGCGTGCGCATTTTGCGAGCCGCGGCGAGGACTTGGTCTTTCTTGATCATGGCGCGATGCGCATGGCGCTGGGGTGGTCCACTTTGCCCACCGGTGATGCATTGACCTTGGCCGTCGGGGCACAGCCCGATAAGGTTTTGTCACGGGAAGATGCACGCGTGGCGGCGGATATGTTGCGCAAGCTTGTCGGGCGCGCAGAAGCGTTGTTTGACTCGCGACATGCGCTTTGGCAGATCGCTTTGCTACCGTTGCAAACCACGACAATGGACAACCATGCCGGTCAGCTGCGAACATTGGATCCGGCGACAGGGTATCAAGGCGGAATGCCATTTGTGACCGTTGAACTTGATCAACCCCATGCAATTGAACAACCCGCTGCGCACAGCAAAACGGCAGAGGACTATCTGTCAGGCATCCGGGCTGCATTTGAGGATGCCAATGACAACCCAAGCTGGGCCATGCAGGCTTCTGCTTTGGCGTTGTCGACAGCCTTTACGTTGGTGACGCCACCCATCGGCATCGCCATGTTCACCTATGCAGCGTTGCGGCAAGGCAAGGATATGGACTTGCTCCCACGGAATATAGATTTTCCAACGTCGCACCCCAATTGGCGACCGGCTGATCGTAAGCAGATAGGCTTGGTCGTTCAGCCTTGATAAAATTCAGATTGAACTGACCGATGGTCAGTTGGTTGACAAAAGCGGGCACGATTATCTGCATCAATCCTGGAAGACGGTATTTGATCCTGCTTGACGGCAAGAACGCTCTGCCATATCACCCGGCGCACACGAGCGGGTATGGTGAAATGGTATCATAAGAGCCTTCCAAGCTTAAGGTGCGGGTTCGATTCCCGCTACCCGCTCCAGATTTCTTGATTGATACGACATTTACGCGTTTTTGGCCGCCAAAAGCCGATTTTGCGCAGTTGGATCGGCGCGCGTGCTGTATGTCCACTTGACCCGCGCAGCGCACAGCGCCAAGTAGACGCTGTTGGTATGAGTGGAGACCACGGGTCGTATGACGGACAAGTCTGAAGAACGCGAAAAATCTAAGCAAATTGGTGCACTACGCGCTTTGTGGCCGTTTATGCGGCCCTATACCGGCTTGATGGCCGCAGCGGTTGTCGCATTGATTGTAACGGCCGTCATTTCCCTGACATTGCCATTGGCTGTGCGCCGCGTGGTCGACAATTTCAATGTCGAAAGCGGCGCGGTTCTTGATTCTTACTTCCTCGCAGCTATCGGAATTGCGGGGCTTTTGGCCTTGGGAACCGGGCTGCGGTATATGCTTGTAACACGCCTTGGTGAACGGGTTGTCGCAGATATACGCAAGGCCGTGTTTGACCGGGTTATTGGATTGTCGCCTGCGTTTTATGAACGTGTAATGACAGGAGAAGTCTTAAGCCGGATTACAACCGACACAACACTGATCCAATCGGTCATAGGCTCTTCTGTGTCCATTGCCCTGCGCAACATCCTGATTTTCATCGGTGGCTTGGTGTTGATGCTGCTGACGTCTGCCAAACTGACATCGCTGGTGCTTTTGGTTGTTCCTGCGGTTGTGATGCCCATCCTTGTTTTGGGGCGCAAATTGCGGGTGATTTCACGCGAGAACCAAGACCTGATTGCCGCGTCTTCCGGCAATGCGTCCGAAGCTCTTTTATCCGTGCAGACTGTGCAGGCCTTCACGCAGGAAGAAGCCAGTCGCAAACACTTTTCCGATGTCACGGAAGCAAGCTTTGATTCGGCCAAAAAGCGTATTTCGACGCGTGCGCTTATGACGGTTATCGTGATTTTCTTGGTGTTTTCTGGTGTCGTTGGCGTGTTGTGGATTGGCGCACGTGATGTCCGCGAGGGCTTGATGACCGCCGGGGCGTTGATCCAATTTGTGATTTATTCCGTGATGGTGGCAGGCGGGGTTGCGGCCTTGTCCGAAATCTGGAGCGAGCTGCAACGTGCCGCAGGTGCAACGGAACGTCTGGTCGAACTTCTAACGATTGAAGACGCAGTGAAGGACCCCGAAAATCCGCGCGATTTACCGCGCCCGGTCAAGGGTGATCTGGTTTTTGAAGACGTAGAATTTGCCTACCCTGCGCGCCCGGACACCGTGGCCTTGGCATCGGTTTCTTTGCACGTCAAACCGGGTGAGACGGTTGCGTTTGTTGGGCCATCTGGTGCGGGTAAGACAACCATCATTCAACTCTTGCAGCGATTTTATGATCCCCAAAACGGTGTGATCCGACTGGATGGTCAGAATATCGCAGAGTTGAATCGCGATGATTTCCGAAAAGAAATTGCACTGGTTCCACAAGATGCAGTGATCTTTGCGACAACGGCGCGCGAAAATATCCGCTTTGGACGACCCGGTGCGTCCGATGCCGCGGTGGAAGCCGCTGCACGTTCTGCGGCAGCGCATGATTTTATCAGCGCCTTGCCAGACGGGTATGACAGTGATGTGGGCGAGCGCGGTGTGATGCTGTCAGGCGGGCAAAAGCAACGTATCGCCATTGCGCGGGCCATCTTGCGGGATTCGCCGATCTTGTTGCTGGATGAGGCGACCTCGGCTTTGGATGCAGAAAGCGAGCGGGCGGTGCAAACAGCCGTTGATACACTCAGCGAAGGGCGAACCACACTGATCGTGGCGCATCGTTTGGCGACTGTCAAAAAGGCGGACCGTATTGTGGTGCTGGATCAAGGCCGCATCGTTGCCCAAGGACCGCATGAGCAATTGGTGTCGGAAGACGGGCTTTATGCGCGTCTGGCACGGTTACAATTCACCGATGGTTTGGCGGCTGAGTAAGCCCTGTTAAACGGAGCGGGTCTGCGACCCGCACGCCATATTGGAACTCTGGGCACGCGTTCTCGCAAGGATTTGGTGTTGTGACGTTTGGTTATCGGCTGTGACGCCGCGTTTTTTCGGTGTCACAGTTTTGTGGGTAACTTGCCTATTGTGGGTAAGCGGCGCATCTTGGTGTCAAGAGGAGACTGGCTGATCGACGATTGCTGAACAGCCAGTGATATCAGGGAGGTGACGCCATGGCTTTTGCCGGGATCGAAGACATCAAAGCAATTGAATCAGAAATGGCGTGGGAAGACCGAAATGTGCCCGCGACATTGTATCGGTTGCTGAGTAATACGGCGAAAAAGTTTTCTGGACGCAATGCTGTCAGCTTCCAGATTTTTTCGGGTCCAACGGATAAGGCGGAAACGCTGACGTGGAGCGAATTGCATGCCAAGGTCACACAGACAGCAAACCTATTTCGCAAACTTGGTGTCGGAAAAGATGACGTTGTGGCCTATATTTTGCCCAACGCAAACGAAACCTTGTTCACCTTTCTAGGTGGTGCTGTTGCGGGGATCGTCAATCCAATCAATCCGCTTCTGGAAGCCGAGCAAATTGGCGCAATCTTGCGGGAAACAAATGCCAAAGTTGTGGTGACTTTGAAGCCCTTCCCAAAGACGGATGTGGCGCAGAAAACTGCGGCCGCTGTGAAGCTTGCGCCAAATGTGAAAACCGTTTTGGAAGTTGATTTGTTGCGCTATTTGTCACCGCCGAAATCCTGGATTGTGCCATTTCTGCGCCCTAAAATGGAGCGTCCATCCACGGCTGACTACAAAGATTTTGTCACAGAGATTTCGCAGCAGCCAACAACGCTTAAGTTTGATGACCCGCAAGTCGATCGCGTCGCGGCCTATTTCCATACAGGTGGCACAACGGGCATGCCGAAAGTCGCGCAACACCGGTATTCCGGTCTGATCTACAATGGATGGGTGGGCAATACGCTGCTGTATTCCGAGGAAGACGTGGTGATGTGCCCGCTTCCTTTGTTCCACGTGTTTGCCTGCCATCCGATCATGATGGGCGCTGTGTCTTCGGGGGCGCATGTGGTGTTCCCGACACCGCAAGGATATCGGGGCGACGGTGTTTTTGACAATTTCTGGAAGTTGATCGAACGCTGGAAGGTAACGTTTATTATCACCGTCCCTACGGCCATTTCTGCAAAAATGCAGCGCCCGGTCGATGCGGATATTTCATCCGTCAAAACCGCGTTTTCGGGGTCAGCACCGCTGCCGGTTGAGTTGTTCAAGAGGTTTGAAAAAGCGACGGGAGTGACCATCATTGAGGGATACGGTCTGACCGAAGCGACCTGTCTTGTGTCATGCAACCCGGTGGACGGCGAAAAGAAGATTGGTTCTATCGGGACCACGTTCCCTTATACTGATGTCAAGATCCTGAAATCCGATGGAACAGAGGCAGCGACGGACGAGGTCGGCGAAATCTGCATTTCTAACCCTGGGGTTTATGTGGGCAACACCTATACGGAATCCGAAAAGAACGCGGATCTGTTTCACGGAGAGTATTTGCGCACAGGGGATCTTGGGCGCTTTGATACGGATCACTATTTGTGGATTACAGGGCGGGCAAAAGATCTGATTATCCGAGGTGGGCACAACATTGACCCTGCTGAGATCGAAGAAGCACTGTTGGGTCACGAGGCCGTGGCTTTTGCAGGCGCGATTGGGCAACCCGATGCGCATGCGGGCGAAGTACCGTGTGTGTTTGTGGAGTTGATAGAAGGCGCGTCTGCTACCAAAGAAGACTTAATGGCCTTCTGCAAGACACATGTTCAAGAACGGGCTGCGCAACCCAAACATTTGGAAATTTTGGCAGAGCTGCCCAAAACGGCTGTTGGCAAAGTGTTCAAGCCGGACCTCCGCAAATCTGCGATAACGCGGATTTACAACGAAGCACTGGACGCTGCCGGCGTAACAGCCCGGGTAGAAAGTGTTTTGGATGACAAAAAGCGCGGTTTGGTGGCGCAAGTGGCCTTGAACGGAACAGAGCCGTCAACTGTCGATGACGCGCTTGGTGCGTTCACGCGACCTTGGGACGACATCAATGCCGCCAAAATAGCTGCCGAATAAACGTGAGCTGAAGCTCACCTTACGTGCAAGATGAACGGTGCGTGTAAGGTGAGCTTTAGCTCACGCATCGTCTAGGAAAGGTGTCGCTGTCATGGTTGCGGGGATCGCTGCACCCAACCGCTTCAAAAGCGCCGGGGCAAGTTGCGTTTGTTCAATGATCGTGTCGCTGCTTGGGCCGGTGGCCGGGCCAAAATAATACAATGCGGCGTCTCGCTGCAGCTCTGTCGTACCGCCATGATGACCACGCTCGTCTTGTCCATGGTCCGCGGTCACAATCACCTCATACCCCATGTTTCGCCATTGCGGGATGAACGGGGCAAGCATTTCGTCCATCACATTACAAGCATGATCCATTTCCTGGCATTCGTGGAAATAGCGATGCCCGAAGCTGTCCAAGGTACATGTGTGCAACATCCCGTAATCGAGATCAAAACGATGGCACAGTGAGGTGAGTGTTGCGAACAAATCCACATCAGACGGGGTCATCTGATTGGTGCTGTTGTACCCAGTCATCGTGTGAAAACGACCGTGATTGATGGCGGGATTGTCAGATTCGTCAAATTCGATGTCGCGCACATAATCGAAGGGATGGCGGTTAAAGAATTCCGACCAGAATGAATGTGCCACAGCGCCTGTAATTCCGCCCGCTGCGCGCGTCGCGGAAAAGACATCTGGTTGGTCCAGGTAGAATACGTTCCCGTTACCTGTGCAGCCATGTTGTTGCGGCGTTTGCCCTGTATGGATCGACGCATAGCAACTGGCAGAGATTGACGGTAGAACAGCGCGGTGTTTCCAGACTTGTGCATCCCCTGACGCCACCCATCCTTCGAGATTGCCGAAGAGGCGGCGCCAATTGTGCCATGGGACGCCGTCCAAAATGATCAAAAGCACCTTGCGCTTCATAAAGCTGTCTCCCATTGCTGTCTGTTATGCGTAGCGCGCAGTCTTTATAGAGAAAAGAGTGTAGGGTTATTGCAGCCTGCGGTGCGCTAACAGAGTTGTGAACAGAGCACATCGCCCGCGCCTGTTATGGAATACGGACTCCTGTAATTTTAGGTGCTGATGACATGAAGAAATCCGGGCGCAAATCTCCTAAACCGTCAGGCAAGACGAACCGCAAGGCCAAGGCGGCCTCGCCCGCCCCAGAACAGCCGGAGCGTCGCGACATGATGAAGCTTATGCGCAATGGCGCGATTGGTGCGTTAGCTGTTGGCGGTTTGGGATGGTGGGGCGTTTCTGCGGTTCAAGCTACAGCGGCAGAACACGACCTGACGCGTATTGGCCAAGGCACCCCAACAATCGTTCAAGTGCACGATCCGCAATGCCCTTTGTGTACGCAACTGCAACGCGAAGCCCGCAAAGCGCTGCGCGCCTGTAGTGATTGTGATCTTGTCTATTTGGTAGCCAATATCCGGGCAGAGGATGGGCAACGTTTTGCTGCACAACACAATGTCCCACATGTGACATTGGTTCTGTTCAACGGGGCCGGCGAGGTGCAGCAAATCTTGAACGGTGTGCGCGACCAAGAGGAATTGAAACCTGTATTTGAGTCACTGTCGCAAGACAGCTGATCGCAAGTTGGCGCGGGATTAGTTCCCCGCGCTTTCCATTTTCCGTGTTGCAATCACCTCTTCCAGCCAGCCGAGTTTCATCTCGGGGACGGAACTCAACAGCAAGTCTGTGTAGTCGTCAAATGGCGGGCTGAGAACTTCGGTCTTGGTGCCATAGCGCTGAACACGGCCCTGATACATCACCGCAATCGAATCCGAGATTGCTTTGACCGTGGCCAAATCATGCGTGATGAACAGATAGGCCACACCTTCGCGGGCTTGCAGGTCCAACAGCAGTTTGAGAATGCCGTCCGCCACAAGCGGATCCAGCGCAGACGTCACCTCATCGCAAATGATCAGTTTCGGTTTGGCTGCAAGTGCACGTGCTATGCAAACACGCTGTTTTTGCCCCCCCGAAAGCTCTGCAGGGTAACGGTCTTGAAAACCTGACCCAAGCTCGATCTCGTCCAGCAGTTCCTGTATCCGGCGTTGTTTTTCCGCGCCCTTGAGCCCGAAGTAAAATTCAAGCGGCCGTCCAATAATCGTGCCAACAGTTTGACGTGGATTCATGGCGACATCCGCCATTTGATAGATCATTTGCAACTCGCGCAGATCTTCCACAGGCCGCGACGGTTGGTCCGGGGTCAATTCACGCCCGTCAAACAGGATCTTGCCTTCGCGCGGCGGCAAAAGACCCGTAATTACCCGGGCCAAGGTGGATTTACCCGAACCGGACTCGCCCACCACAGCCAAGGTCTGGCCCGGATAAAGTTCGACATTAACGTCATGCAAGACGTCGAAATTGGTGCCCTTGTAGCGTGCGGTGATATGTTCACATTGCAGAACGGGATCGCCAGTTGGCTTCTTTTCAGGGTGGTCGATTGTGCGAACCGAGACCAACGCTTGTGTGTATTCTTCTTGTGGATTGTTGATGATCTGATCAACACTGCCATATTCGACCGTGTTGCCCATGCGCAGAACCATAATGTCGTCCGAGACTTGGGCAACAACAGCAAGGTCATGGGTGATATAGAGCGCAGCCACTCCGGTGTCTCTGATAGCCTCTTTGATCGCAGCCAATACATCGATCTGTGTTGTCACATCCAACGCAGTTGTGGGTTCGTCAAATACAACCAAGTCCGGCTCTGGGCATAACGCAAGCGCGGTCATGCAGCGCTGAAGTTGTCCGCCGGAAACTTGGTGAGGATAGCGTTTGCCGATGTTTTCGGGATCTGGAAGACCCAATTTACGAAAGAGTTCGACACCGCGCTCTTCTGCTTCTTTCTTGCTGAACTTCCCTTGGAAAACGGCAGCTTCGATCACTTGTTCCATGATTTGTTTGGCCGGATTAAAGCTGGCAGCGGCAGACTGAGACACATAGGTGACTTCGCCGCCGCGCAATTTGCGCACGTCGCCCACACCTGCTTGCAGGATATCACGGCCGTTGACCCAAACCTCGCCCCCAGTGATTTTGACACCGCCACGCCCATAGGCCATCGCCGCGAGCCCGATGGTGGATTTACCGGCCCCGGATTCCCCGATCAACCCCAAGACTTTGCCGGGTTGCAGATCGAAATCTACGCCATGCACGATTTCAATGTCGTGCGGTTTTTCGCCTGGCGGATAGACGGTGGCCCCAATTTTCAATCCGCGTACTTTGACCAATGGTTCTGTCATTTCAAGCCTCCTTAGCGGGGCAGGCCGCGTCGTTTGAGTATTTTGGGAACAATGAAGACATCAGATAAGGCGTCATCCGCGGCCTCCTTTGAGAGAGGTGGTGCGGTTGAGAACCCAATCCGCGATCAAGTTGACCGAAATAGCGAGAGTGGCAATTGCAATCGCAGGATAGAGGGCGGCGCCAATACCGAAATTGATGCCTTCCTTGTTCTCTTTCACAATGCCGCCCCAATCCGCCAAGGGGGGCTGTACGCCAATCCCTAGGAAGGAAAGAGTCGAGATAAAGAGCACCATGAAGATGAAGCGCAGACCCATCTCTGCAACCAGGGGCGACAAGGCGTTTGGCAGAATTTCACGGAAGATGATCCAGGCGATTTTTTCACCCCGCAAACGGGCGGCTTCGACATAATCCATGACAGAGATATCGACCGCAACAGCGCGGGCCAATCGGTAGACCCGCGTGGAGTCCAGCAAGCCCATCAGCACAATCAGCGTGAGGACTGTGGCCTCGATCGAAGACAGGATCACAAGCGCGAGGATCAGCGATGGGATCGCCATCATCAGATCCACAAAACGCGACAGTGCTTGGTCGATCCAACCGCCGAGAACAGCCGCCAGAAAGCCTAGAACGGACCCCGTGACAAAGCTGAGGATGGTCGCGGCGGTGGCAATGAATATTGTGGTTTGACCCCCAAAAATCATGCGGGTCAGAAGATCCCGGCCAATCTGGTCGGTTCCAAGCCAGTGTTCTGCAGAAGAGGGTTCCCAGACGTCGCCCACAATATCAGCCATGCCATAAGGTGCGATGACTGGGGCAAAGATGGCTGCAAGGAAATAAGTCGCTGTAAAGGCCAGACCGATTGCAGCGGAAATGGGGATGTTTTTCAGCATTGGTTGTCTCCCGCACACCGTGAGCAGACGCTCACCTGACGGGTCCGTGTTTGTAGGGTGAGCTTTAGCTCACGCCTGTTTTGGGGGGCGGCGTTCGGATCTGGCATGGTCACGCGTTTGGTCAACTTGATCATTTTGGGTGCCTCAATCTTGGGTTTGCCAGAATTGACACCACATCCGCGATGATGTTCAGGATGATATAAACCGCAGCGAAGATGACCCCGCAGGCAAGTACCACGGGGACATCACGTTTCACCACAGCATCCACAAGGTATTGACCCATTCCCGGATAGGCAAAAACCACTTCAACGACAACAACACCAACAACAAGGTAGGCCAAATTGATCATCACAACGGTCACAATTGGCGCAATTGCGTTGGGAAAGGCGTGTTTGTAAATGACTGAAAACGTGCTGAGCCCTTTGAGCTCTGCAGTCTCGATATAGGCAGATTGCATCACATTCAGGATGGCCGCGCGGGTCATGCGCATCATATGTGCCAGCACCACAAGGGTGAGTACCGCAGCGGGCAGGGTAATCGAGTAGAGTTTCTCGCCCAGTGTCATGGTCGGAGAGACTGACGCAAAGGAGGGGAATGCGACAGGGTCCATCCCGAACCATCCCCAAATCCCCCAGCTCAGACTTTGCACAGCAAAGAAGAAGATCAGGATATAGGCGATCATGAATTCTGGTAACGAAATACTGGCCAGAGTCACACCCGAGATAATCTTGTCAGGCCACCGGTTTTGGTAACGCACAGCAATCAGGCCCAACAGAATTGCCAATGGGACGGAAATCAGTGCGGCCCAAAACGCTAGAAACAGGGTGGAACTCATCCGTTTGCCAATTTGGTCGGCAATGGGAAGCTTATTGGTCAGCGCATTGCCCATATCCCCGGTCAAAATGCCACCCAGCCATTCGAAGTATCGGGTCAGAGCAGGGCGATTAAGGCCCATTTCTTCGCGCAGGTTGGCAAGGCTTTCAGGGGTGGCTGATTGGCCAAGAATGGCTTGTGCCGCGTCGCCGGGCAGAACTTCGGTCAACCCGAAGATCAGCGCAGAGGCCGCAAGGAGTAGCAAAACCCCCAAGGCCAGACGTTGAATCAAAAGTGAGACGACAGGATGCATGGATCAAAGGGTCTCCGGTTTGGGAATGCCCAAAGTTCTGGGCAGCAGTGAAATGGTGAAACGGGCGCAGCCCAGCTTTGTGCTGTTTGCGGCGAACAAAGATTGGATACGCTCAACCAAGCGGGAGCGGTCCTGCGTGAGCATGGGGCGCATTTGCGCGCCATACAATCTGGACAGAGTCGAAAAATCGGAAAGTCTGGGTGATTTTGCGCGTAACGCGAAGGACCTCAAGCATACGCCAAGGTTCAACAACAGCACGTAAGAGCGGTGAAGTATTGCCCAGCACATTAAGGTGCTGGGCAAAGATGTTAGTAAAGACACGTTCGGACCAGCGTTACGCTTTCCACGTTTTCTTAAAGGCGTACCAGTTCATTTGTGGTCCGTTAGGATCAGAGGTCCAGCCCTGAACTTTGGTTGAAACTGCATCCACAAAGTCGTTGAACATGGGCACCATCAGGCCGCCTTCGTCGTTCAACATGCGACCCATTTTGGAATAGATCTCTTTGCGTTTGCCTTCGTCCAGTTCGGCGCGTGCTTGCAGAAGCAGGGCGTCGAATTCTTCGTTCTTCCAACGTGTGTCGTTCCAGTCTGCTGTGGAAAGATAGGCTGTTGTGTACATCTGGTCTTGGACCGGACGACCACCCCAATAGGAACAGCAGAAGGGCTGCACATTCCACACTTCGGACCAGTAGCCATCATTTGGCTCGCGCTTGATTTCAAGCGGGATACCCGCGGCTTGTGCGGATTGCTGGAACAACGCGGCTGCATCAACGGCACCCGGGAAGGCACCGTCTGCAGTGCGCAGAATGATGGGCGAGCCATCGTGACCGGACTTCTTATAGTGCTCAGCCGCTTTTTCGAGGTTGAATTCACGCTGAGGGATCGTGTCGTCAAACAGCGGGTAAGCCGCGTTGATCGGCATATCATTCCCGATAGAGCCATAGCCCTGCAGGATCTTTTCGACCATTTCTTCACGGTTCAACGCATATTTCAACGCCAACCGGATGTCAGGATTGTCGAATGGTGCTTTGTCCATATGTGCGATGAACACATAGTGGCCACGGCCTGCAGTGGAGAGAACGTCAACTGTTGGCGCACGGTCGAGCAGCTTTGCGATCTTTGGCTCAACGCGGTTGATTGTATCAACCTGTCCCGATTGCAGCGCAGCCGTACGTGCTGTGGCGTCGTTCAGAACGATGACTTCAACACTGTCATAGTGCGCTACAACGGATTGATCACCACCCCAATAGTTCGGATTGCGCTTCCCGATCATCCGCACGCCGGGTTCGTCCACTTCCAAAGTATAGGCGCCAGTGCCGATGGCCGCTGTTGGGTCATCAAAGCCGCCGTTTGGCTGGATCATCAAGTGATAGTCGGCCATCAGGTACGGCAAGTCAGCGTTGCCAACACCCAGCGTGACTTCGAATATGTCGCCATCGGTGCGCATGGATTCGATGCCTTGTACGATACCCAAAGCGCCAGACTTGGAGTCTTCGTTTGAGTGGCGCGCCATTGTCTGCATAACGTCTTCAGAGGTCACAGCCTGACCGTTTGAGAACGTAATCCCTTGGCGAATTTTGAAACGCCAGGTTTTGGCGTCAGAGGAGCCTTCCCAGCTTTCAGCGACCAGACCGGCCAGTGATCCGTCAGCTTCAACTTCAACAAGGCCTTCGCCCCAAAGCTGGCCACCTGCGATTGGCACATCGGATGCCCATGTCGCTGGATCTTGGCTGTTGGTGGATTCGCCACCCTGAACGCCCATTTTGAATGTGCCGCCAGCGACAGGGGCCGCTTGGACAGAATTGGTCCAAACGGAACCGGCAACGGCTGCGCTGACACCCAATGCTGCGGCTTTGCTCATAAAGTCGCGGCGGGACATCAGGCCCTTAGCTGCACGTTCGGCGTAGAATTCTATGTCTTTGGTCATTGGTTACTCCCGGTTTTTCCCGTGTCTGCTGCACGGTATTCATCTTGTATGGTGCAGAGGGTCGCTCAGAACGCGCTTCTCTGCAAGGGGGACTTACTGTTTTGAGATGTCGTTTTTGTTACATGAGATCCCGTGGGATGGCGTCTTGGAGGTCTTTTTCGAACACCAATTGGTCATTCTCGTAAGCCCGCATGCGCGCGCTTAGGTGGAATGTTGTGGCGTCGCTCCACATCTCACAGGTGGCTTCGGTGCGTAAGTGGATGTCGTCCCGCTGCATTTCATCGGTCCAGTGACATCGTCCATGTGCAGATAAGGGATCGTCGGGGTGGATGGACCAGTGTTCCCGCGCAACAGAACCGGTGATCAAGCCATGATCAGCATCGCGCACCATGCCAAAATCGTCTTCGATGATCAGGCTGACAAGGCCCGTCACCATATCGGTTTCTTGTTTGCGGATGTGGTTTTCGCTGCGCAATACTTCGACCTGCCAAGGTTCTGCCGCCTCAGCGGGCGGAAAATTCCACGTGCTGCTTGCAGCAGTGTCACAGTATTGCAAGGACAACTCTCCGCCCAACAGAGTCAGTGTTGCTGTTTCAGGAGTTGGCCAAATCAGTGGCCAATACGCCGTTGAAATAGCAACGCGAAGAACATGCCCCGAAGGGATGGAATAGGCGACATGATCCAAAGGAACACCAATGGATTCTTGCTGTCCGGGGGTCAATGCGCGCCCTAAAGCGCGTGTCACGTTAAGCACACCATAAGTAACCCGTGTGACTGCACCGTCCGGGTGAACATGAGATAAACGTACAGCAAGTTGGGCGACGGGCTTGTCCGAACACAGGGTTAGCTGCACGTGCGGTGCGTCCACGATATCAAGCGGTTCGGACAATGGCGCGGTATCAAACGTTGCGCTATGCGCATCATCGCGACGTTGATCACCCGGCATCTCGGGGCCCAACCAAATGGCACAGTACTCTCCGCCATCCGCTCCGGTATTGTGAGGCGAGCAAAGCGTCTTTCGGATGTCACTGCGGGTCTCGGTCAGGCCATTGTCCGTCAGAAACCAACTGCGCCTTTGTGATACGGGGTCTGCTAAAAAGCGCCCAGAGCGGTCGGTGTACCATGTGGCAGGGCGCACGCCGTCCATAAGATATGTTCTTAGGTTCGGGTCGCTTTCTGCACCGTTTTCCAGATCTTTAAGCCAACGATCCCACCAGCGGACGGCTTCCTGCAGAAACCCGATGCGTGGTTCCGGCACTGCGAAGTGCGGGTATTTGTGGACCCAAGGACCGACAATACCTTTGGCACCGTCTATGGAATGCACGATTTGCGGCACTGCGTTTTTGTATGCGTCACCCCAGCCTCCAACAGCCAGAACTTTGGCTTTGATCGCGCCGAAGTCCTCGCAGACAGACCCGTGTTTCCAGTAATCGTCGCGCGATTGATGGCGCAACCAAGTTGATGGCAAGAAGGGCTCGTTTTCTAGCCGTTCTAACCACATCTCGCGCCAATTGTCGCGCAAGGCCGGGTCCGGCGCGCGGGAAGAGTAGCTCCACATCGTGGCGCCCCAACCCAGATTTTCATTCAAAAGGCAGCCACCTTTATAGTGAATGTCATTGGCAAAGCGATCGACAGTCGAGCAGAGTGTAATGACAGCCTTTAGCGCTTGTGGTTGCATCGCAGCCATTTGCAGCCCGTTAAATCCGCCCCAACTGATGCCCATCATGCCAACTTTACCGGTGCACCAGTCCTGGTTGGTCAGCCAGTCAATGACCTCAACAGCGTCATCCAGTTCTTGCTGGGTATATTCGTCCTGCATCACCCCTTCGCTGTCGCCGTTGCCGCGTATGTCAACGCGAACGCAGGCATAACCACGTTCGGCAAAATACGGGTGGGTGAGGGCATCACGTGCGCAGGTGCCATCTCGCTTGCGGTAAGGAAGATATTCAAGGATCGCGGGAACAGGCGCATCAGCGGCGTCTTCGGGCATCCACACGCGGGCAGAAAGTCGGGTTCCGTCCGAAAGTGTGATCACCATATCCGGCGTTTCAACTACGGGTCTAAGGCTGTTTGCTGTCATGGACACCATCGGCGCAGCGATGGACGATACTGTCAAGTTTTCTGTACCCAAAACGCACAGTTGGCCAAGTGCGCTGGGCAATGCAATCGGTTGTCCTGTTTGATCTGGATGGATCCTAAAGGATTGCAGTGGACATGTGTTTTGAATCCCCGAGGAGCAGGGTCAGACGGATGCGTGAAACAAGAATGCACTTCGAGTGGATCAAGGCGATGGGTGACTCTGGCTTTAATGCACAGTGGATGGGCACATTTTAGAAAGCGCTAAACTCCGCTGGGCGAGAGATATTTTTGAAAAACTCCAACTTCCTCGAAAATGGATGAGAATCTTGCCCATAGAAGGCC
>CALHST010000168.1 GCA_938038825.1 uncultured Paracoccaceae bacterium
AGCTACGCCCGCTTCCTTGGGTGAGGGCGGAATACTGATCCTAGCCGCAGTCTGCAAGTGTAAAATGCAGGCAAAGAGGAATTTTCTGAAATTCCTTAATGTGCAGCCCGTGTCAAATCAGGGCTGTTAGAAACAGGATCACGGCCGACAGCGCCAGCATGCTGAGCGTCAAAGCGGTGCCAGCCACGCGAAAATTCATAATCGGTGGGCTGTGGGAAAAGCCGTACCCATGCAACACGCGCCCTGCCAAGATCATCAACCCCAGAATGTGCACAATCAGGTTGGGTGTTTGCGTCATTTCGATCAGCGCCAAAAGCAGCAAAGCAAAGGGCGCATATTCCGCGCAGTTGGCTTGTGCGCGCATCCGTTTGAGCAGACTTTTGTCGCCTTCGTCCCCAAGGCTCAGCCGGTTTTTGCGCCGGTACGTAATCACGCGGGCAGACAGCAACAGAAAGACCACAGCGATCAAGGACGCGTAAAAGGACGTAATGGGAAGCATGGGAACCCTCGTTGACATAGAGAGCCAGATAGGAGACCGAGACCCGCTGCACGTCAAGCCAGAACTGTGGGCCCGCAACAGGATGACCTGGCAGGCTGTGATGGCTTGAGAGTAAGAAAACATCAGGAAGGGCAGGCCTGCCGGAAAACAGATAGCCGGGTCCAACGCCGGTGTCAGGGGCGATAGATCCAAAGATGTGCACGATGATGTGCTATCTTTCCTGATCGCGCCCTCGCATGGATTTTACAGATACCATGGGTCTTAAGGCGCTGTGTGCTGCAGCGTCTGTGACTTTAGCACTTGGATCTTTCGGGGTGCTTAGGGGGCCGTGCGCTGCGGTTACGGTGGCAAGATGAAGCCATTGTGATCGCCATCTGCCCGGACGTGGATTGCGCGGCGACAATCCCGTGCCTTACCGTCGTTCAACATTTGGAAAAGCGTGGGGCGCGACATGAAAACAGCTATTCTTGCCAGTGTGCTGGTCGCAGGCTGGGCCAGTCTTGTCGCGGCGCAAACCTGTGGGGACGCCAAAACACCGTGTCAGATTGACAGCGGAACCTATCACATCGTGCTGCCCGAGACGGACGTGCCCCGTGGCGCGGTGGTGTTTCTGCATGGGGGCGGAGGACGCGGGGCCGGATTGTTAAAAACCAATCTTGCCCGTCAGGCGATTGAACGCGGCTTTGTCTTCGTGGCCCCAAATGGAGAGCACCCAACAGCGCGCTTTCCCAACAATTGGGCGGTGCGGGCCAAAAATTTCGGCCATGAAAAGGATGACATCGCATTTCTGAACGACGTGATGGATCACGTGGCAACGCAGCATAACGTGGATCGGGGCCGCTTTTTGTTGTCGGGCTTTTCACGTGGTGGATCCATGGTTTGGGATGTGGCGTGTTTTGCGCCGAACAGCGCGCGCGCGTATGCTCCGGCGGCGGGTGCGTTCTGGGATGATCTCCCTGACACGTGCGAGGCCCCTGTGGATCTGTTTCATACGCATGGCTGGAATGATCGCACGGTTCCGCTGGAAGGGCGCCCCCTGTTTAACGACACGGTTGTGCAGGGGGATGTGTGGGAAAGCCTTGCAATCCTGCGGCGCACAAATGGGTGCAAGTCCCGCCAGCCAAGCCGGTCCGAGATTGTCGACGACCAGTGGTGGCGGCATTGGGAAACATGTGACGCGGGGCGGATTGATGTGATGCTGCATCCGGGTGGCCATGGCAGCCCGCGTGGATGGGCGACGGCGGCACTCGACTGGTTTGATGCAAGACTGGCGCAAGATCCCAGCTGATCTGGTCGGGTGTTGCCAGGATCACTTGTCGTGGTCCGACAAGACCAATTTTCTGGGGCGCAAGGCATCGTTCTGGCGCCTGATGCAAGCCCAAAGCACACGGCGTGTCGTCAATACGCCCAAGCATCGAAAGAATTTGCGTCGAATCGATAACCGCGCGATCTTTCAAAGATATTTCCGACAGATCACTCTCTTTTTGAGCCTTTTTACATCAAGGATCACGATTTTGAACACGCAGGTAAAACCGAAAGCCGTTATCATCGACAGCGACATTGGCTGGGACGACATTGTCGCCATCAGCTTGATGCTGAAGAACCCCAATTTCAATGTGTTGGGTATTACGGTGACCGGCTGTGGTGAAACGCATCTGGACAAGGGTGTACAAATCGCGCGCACATTGGTGGAACTGGGACAGTCGAACGCGGTTGTCTGTAGGGGGGCAGAAAAACCCAGCTGTTATGACAACCAGTTTCCGCCGTCTTTTCGGGCACAGATGGATTCGGTATTCGGGCTTTTGGATACATTGAAAAAACCGGTGCGCCCCGCAGATCCGCGCCCGGCGTGGGACTTTATCGCGGACTGTCTGGCGACAACATCCGAACCGATCAGCATCCTCTCCCTTGGCGGTTTTACCAATATCGCAAAGCTGTTGGATGTCAGACCCGACGCCAATCTTGGGATGATTGATGACATCGTGATTATGGGTGGGGCTGTCGATTGTGAAGGCAATGTTGCGGATCTGAACAATGCGGCCCCGCAATTTGATCAGGGTCCTGTATACGGCACAAACACTGTCGCGGAATGGAATATTTTTCTGGATGCCAAAGCCGCCAAACGGGTGTTTCACACAAGCATCCCTTTGACGCTGGTTCCTTTGGATGCGTGCAACCACGTTATGCTGTCAAAAGCCTATGCGGGGTATGTCACGGCCACGGATCCTTTGGCAAAGCTGGTGCATGAGGTGCTGAAGCTGAAAGCGACAAAAGGCGGGCCGTATTACGAACCCAAACCAGTGCCTGTGTTTGACCCCCTTGCAGCCATTGCTTTGGCGGACACGGCAGAGCCTGAGGATCGTAAAGTCATTTCAAATGGTGATTTCGACATCATCGCGTTGGACGTTGTCGACCTGCAACCCGAACTGCCGTATGGATGCCGTCCGACACCCAAACCACCCTATGATTGCGATACGCATAATGAGTGCGGAAAGCTTTTCCGGGTTCAAGACCCGGTATATCGCCCTTTCAAAGTCGCGATGAGTGCGGACCCCGAAAAATTCGAAAGGGCGTTCAAACACTGGATCAATGCACCGTTGCCGCAGGTTTGAACGCCAGAACGACGCTTATTTGATATATTTATCAATGATTTCCTGACGCTTGCCCGACGCGATAATTTGGGCAAGCCCATCGTTGAACTCATCGCGCAGCGTTTCGGACCGGAACAGGGGCTTGTACCCCCATGGGTCCGCGAAATTGGTGATTTTCGTCGGTTTGATTTCCATCCCGGTTTCGTCGCCGACTTTCTTGGTCAGATAGCTGATGATCGTTTGATCCGCGACAATCACATCTGTGCGTCCGCGATGCAGCATTTTCACCTGCAGCGTTTGGTCTGCGGTTTCCGAATAGTTGACGCTGTCTTTTACATCACCCAGCCATTCTGGGTAGTGATCCGGGGCTGTCTGGAAGGCGACAATCCTTAGGGGTTTCAAATCTTCGGGACTGGAGATTTCCAGATCACGATCCTCGATCGAGAAGATCACATCATGAAACTGTACATAGACATCGCCATAGAACACCTCGACCCCTTCTTCCACCTTTTGCGCGTGATCTTTGGACGCGGCATCAACTTTGCCCAATTGAAAATCAAACAAAATCCGTTTCGCAGGTACAAAGATCGGTGTCAGCGTATGGCCGTGAACGGCCAAGGCTTCGCGGATAATTTCAACTTCGATGCCCCCTTTGGTGTCGGGGAAGGTGTAAGGCGGGGTTGATCCCGAGAAGGTCATTTTGACCTCGCTCGCAGAGACGCCTTGC
>CALHST010000169.1 GCA_938038825.1 uncultured Paracoccaceae bacterium
GTTAAGGCATGCAACAAATGTGCTGCGCCCGACGGGTTAGCACCAAACAGGGCCTTCAAAGACGCCCCGGCCAGACCAACGGGGGCCAGCTTGGCGTATCCAAAAAGCGGACTCAGCGCTTGGCCGAAAATGTCGAATGCAAGCGTTGCAAATGCGCCTGCTGTCAAAATGGTGATCGCGGATTGACGAAGAGTAGACTGCATGGGAAGCCTCCTGTGTTGCTGTTGAACACCATGTGGGGTATTCTGTCAGGAAGGGGAATTACCCCTCACGCAACTGGGACGCGCTGTAGTAATTCCGTAGGGGAATTTGAAACAAACCTGCTGTTTTCGCTGACATTTCAGTGAAATGTCTGTTGCAGTGTTACAAAATCCGTCAAATCAGTTTCCAGATTGCGGCAGGTTGAACACCCGCACCGGGTGCAACTGCCCCGCTTTATACTGACCAACCGCAATAGGGTGCCCATCCAGCGCCGCCCAGCAGGTATCCCCGTATTCCACATCTGACGCCAGAACCATGCCCGGATTGCCGTTGCGCAGCTTTACAGCGCCCTCCGGTGTGGTGTTCACGCGCGGCACGTCTGACAACCCGATTTCCATCGGTTGAATGAACGCATCCAGTTCCGGCTGCCTTGCAAGTTTTTCGATCGTCTCAATGGAAACACCATCTTCGGCGTCAAACGGGCCGGACCAAGTGCGGCGCAACACCACCACATGGGCAAAGCACCCCAGCGCGTCGCCAAGATCGCGCGCAATGGACCGCACGTAACCGCCTTTGCCACAGACCAGTTCCAGAACGCAGGTATCTGCATCGGGGCGATCCACCAGGATCAGGCTTTCGACCCATAAAGGGCGCGCTGCCAATTCCATGGCTTCGCCTTCCCGTGCCTTTTTATAGGCACGCTCACCGTCCACCTTGACGGCTGAAAACTGTGGTGGGACCTGTTCAATATCCCCCACGAAACGTTGCAGAGCCTCTTTGATCTGATCATCCGAGGGACGTTCGTCCGACGTGTTGATCACTTCGCCTTCCGCATCATCTGTATTGGTGGCTTGTCCAAACCGCACTGTGAACTCATACGCCTTCATGGCGTCGGTCACATAGGTCACCGTTTTGGTGGCCTCGCCCAAGGCAATCGCCAGAACACCGGTCGCTTCGGGATCCAGGGTGCCGGCATGGCCTGCCTTTTTCGCGTCCAACGCCCACCGGACCTTGCTCACCACAGCGGTCGAGGTCCAGCCAGCAGGCTTGTCCACCAACAGCCAACCCGAAATGTCCCGACCTTTACGCTTGCGTCCCATCTGCGACACCTTCCAATTTGAACAAGATGGCGGGTTACTGCTGTTGGGCGATTACATCAACCGTTCAATGTGTATTCGGTGCAGTTATTGCGATGTGCTGATGGTGCCGATAATGGGGCCCATGGCAAATCCAATGTCCGAACGCCCCAATTGCGGGGCATGCAGGCGCGAGATGTTGCCATCAAAATATAGCGCATTGGGTGTTTGCAGCAAATCCCGAAACAGGCTGCCAAATTGATGAAAGGTCACCGGGCTATTGGAAATGGCAAACACAGCCGTTTTGCCATCTGCGTGGGTGCCAACCCCGTTGCGCACAAACCGTGATGTGCTGTCGACCAGAAACCGGGGGTGAAGCGCGCCGTCAATCACCAGCATAGGGCCGGACTGTGTGGCTGACCTGCAATCCGGTCCTTGGGCTTCGAAGCTGAGTGTCTCAAAGACATCCGCGCGCCCATCCCCCAAACACAGAACGCCATTTGGCAACAGGCCGAAATTGCCGGGCCCGGCAGAGGTGATTAATCGCTGAACTTGTGTGCCGTCTTCTATATACAATCCCACGGGAGCGCGGTCAGAATGATACATCCCAGCGTTCATTCCAAAGCTCAGCCGCTTTCCGTCATCCGCCAAGGCATCGTCGATCAGGCTGAAATGGCCAAAGACCCGCCCGTCTTCGCGCTGCAAAAACAAAGTCAGCGCATCTGTGTTCAGATCCACCGTGCAAATTGTATAGGGGGAGTCTTGATATGTGATGTCTTCGCATAGGGGGACCGATTGACCTGCAAACGGCCAAAGTGCCGCTGCCAGTCCAAACGCCGCCCAAAGCGACTTCATCCGTCTAAGTCCCGCCGCACCGCATCCTGCGAAAACATGGCGCGGGTTTCGTCCATCCGATCAAAAACCTCGTCCAGCCGGAACCGCAGGTCAGGCGCATATTTCAGGCCCAGCTTTTTGCCGACAATACGGCGCAGCTCGGCCTTGTTGCGTGCGAGCAATCCAATGGCCTCATCCTGTGCCCCGCCACCCAGTGGCATCACATACGCTGTGGCGATCCTAAGATCCGGGGATGTGCGGACTTCGCTCACAGTTATCGACAGCCGATTGAGCTCGGGGTCGTGAATGTCGCCCTGCGCCAATACCTGCGCCAGCGACCGCCGGACCAATTCGCCGACTCGCAATTGACGTTGGGACGGGCCGGACCCGTCATGAAATTTGTTCTTGCCCATATCTGTCATCTACGCTTGCCTCTGCACTTTGCCAAGCGCTATGGGCAAAGGAACGCGCAAAATAGAGGTGCTGACATGGCGGATCAAACAGGGATGGTTGTCACAGGGGTGTCTGGACGTATGGGCCAGATGCTGGTGCAAACGATTGCAGGATCTGACGCGGCCAAACTTGTGGGGGCCATCGAACGGACCGGGCACCCTTGGGTTGGACAAGACTTGGGAATTGCCATGGGCGGGACCGCTTCGGGCATTATTGTGACTGATGATCCCCGTGTTGCCCTCAAAGATGCGCAGGCTGTCATCGACTTTACAGCACCTGCGGCAACAATTGCCTTTTCCAAGGCCGCGGCAGAGTACGGCGTGGCCCATGTGATTGGCACCACCGGCATGACAGACGCAGAAATTGCAGACCTGGCCCCTGCTGCCGGATCATCTGCCCAAGTGCGCGCCGGGAATATGAGCCTTGGCGTTAACCTGTTGGTGCAGCTGACGAAACAAGTGGCCGCTGCCTTGGACGAAGATTTCGACATCGAAGTGATCGAAGCCCACCACAACCAAAAGGTCGACGCCCCATCCGGTACGGCACTTATGCTGGGCGAAGCCGCCGCCGAAGGCCGTGGCGTTGCGCTGAATGACACCCGCGACAGTGGCCGCGACGGCCTGACCGGGGCCCGCAAACGCGGTGACATTGGGTTTTCTGCCATCCGTGGGGGGGACATCGTGGGCGAACATGACGTGCTGTTCGCCGCTCCGGGGGAGCGGATTGTTCTGCGCCATCTGGCCTCTGACCGGGGTATCTTTGCCCGCGGTGCCGTCAAAGCCGCCCTTTGGGCGCAAGGCAAAGCACCGGGCCAATATGACATGATGGATGTGCTGGGGCTTGGCAAATAACGCCCCGTCCGGCCCATAGCGGCACGAAATTTCAATAAAGAGTGATCCGACTTTCCACGGCCTGCGTATCCCTTGTTGATATCTGTTCTGCTGTACGAGGCCGCAATGTTCTTCAATCTCCTGACCGCTGGTGCCATCGCGCTGGGCGTTACTGTTTCAGCCGCGCATGCGGACTTTTTGAAGATCGAAAACGAAGCCGAATTCATGCAGCTCATGTCCGGCAAGAAACTGACCCGCCCCTTGGTCGAGCTGGAAGTCAAACAAGACGGCCGTATCCATGGCAAAGGCGTACGCTGGGAAGTCACCGGCAGTTGGAGCTGGCAAAACGGCTATTTCTGCCGCGATCTCTTCTGGGGAGGCGACGAGTTAGGCTACAATTGCCAAGAAGTCCGCGTCGAAGAAAACCGGGTGCGCTTTACCTCGGACAAAGGCAACGGACAGTCCGCCGTGTTTCGCCTCAAATAATCAGCTGCCCCGGCATTGCTGGGCGGCACTTTGACCAAAGGCTTTCCACGCAGTCCAAAACGCCTCATCCGCGCTTTTGTCTGACTGACGCGCATCCTGAACGCCCTGCTGATTGTTGAAATACCCCGCACCCCGTCGTTGCTGCGCATTCGTCAATCCGCGATCCGCCACCCATTGCACACATCCACACCGCCGACTTGTGGCCTCTTTGCGCCCCGCGCTGCGGCAGGCTGCATAAATCGGGCCGCGCGCAAATCGTCGCCCGGCTGTGGGCGCCCGCGTCGGGGCGGTTGCCGCAGCAGCAGACGCCGACGCTTGGATGACTTGGGGCGCTGACCGGGCCGGTGCCCCAACCCGTGGGGCGGTCTTTGGCTTCAACGACACAACAGGCGCCTGCACCGTGGGATTGAACACCGCAGGCACCGCCAAAGCCGGTGTCACAACCGCCGCCTGCGTGACAATTGCGGGCTGCGCCGAAACAGGAACAGCACCGGGCGTGATGGCAATCGGCTCTGTTAATACCGCAGGGGCTGGCCGGGTCAGGGGTGTCGCAGCCGCCGCAGGAACCGCCTCGCCGGGCAACACACCCTGCGTCACAGGCGTAGGCGCTGCAATCCCCGCAACACCGGGCGTCGCACCGGGGGTCACTGGCACAAAGACAGGGGCCTCCGTTTGTGCCCTGGCCGAGGAATACAATGACCCGCGCCCGCCGTTACCACAGGCCGACACCAACGCCACAGCGACCAATAAAAAACCCATTCGAATCATGACCTACCCGTTCCACAAAATCCTGGACGCCGGTTTTTTTGGGTGGCGTTCCATCTGCTCGTTTTAGGGGAGTATGCCTGAACTCACTGGATCGAGCAATTCACGTCTTTGCGCGACTAACGCATCGCCTCTTCCAACTCGGGACGCTCCTTTGCAACCTGTAACATAATCACCCAATACACATCCCGCGCCGACATCGGTTCCGACAAGGACGCCCCCGGCGCACGTCCCCGATGCGCGTCTGTTTTGCAACCCGAGGACATAGCTAGATCGTCATGAGAACCGGCATGGATCATGTGACTTCTCCGAAACAGTGTGAGTGGTGCCAAATCTGAATTTCACGTTAAGGTGAGCGGCCACCCGCCGGTACCCGCGATTTTGGGGGAGTTGACGAAAAGTTAATTCAGCGCACGCAAGAGAATCAAAGATTAACGAAGCGTAAACATAAGGTTAAAGGATTCTTAACTCTGGGAGCGTCACCTCGCTGGCTGATCGCCGAACTTTGTCGTTTGCCCTAGTCGGCACCGCCGACCAGCCCCCGACCCAGCGCTTGCTTGCAAGCGCAAGGTTGGCAACACAGTGCTTGCACTGTGTGAGAAACCCTCCCCACGGGAGGGGGCTTCACCCCCACCCAGGGTCAGGGCTGGTCTCAGTGTTTCAGAAATGATGTCGCAGATTTGTGCGTTGTAATTTCACAGGGCCATTCCGCAATTAAAAGCTTCACCATCATAGGTCTACCGGCGACGGTAAAGCGTCTCTTGTTTCTGGCGCAGGTGCCGCTTGCGATGCCGACTCCAGCCACAGCCTAAAGTTCTCTAAGGTAAGGTCTGTCGGAGCAATTCCAAAGAAATGTGTCGTCCCAAGAGCGAGCGTTGCGGGTGTCGCCACGGCCAAAGTTTTTCCAAGCGTGGTGATGTATGCCTCTGAAAACCGTCCATTCAATGTCTTTGACCGCGCAACCTTCAATGCGGCCTCAAGTGCGGCGACTTTCGCATTCAATCGCTCAATTTCTTCGGCAAGGCATTTTTCTTTGGTATTTGCCAGTCCGTCCGCCTTTACCAAGCTGGAAATCCGCCGGAAAATATCGGGAAGCCCCTCCAGATGTTCCAACTCTTCGGGCAAGCAGTTTGCGACCCCAGACGTCAAAAACTCATTAATTGACCGCTCCAAGACGTCCGCAGCTCCTTCGGCTGCCAGCGCAGTCATATCGGGATTAGCGAGAAGCGTTTGTACGTGTTGTAGGAGTTTAGATGTCTCCATCTCGGGAGCTGCGTCGAGCCGTTGAAGTTCTTGATCTGCTTCCCACCCGGCACGAACCTCCCGAATCCGATCCGCTACATGCTCCGCCCCAGCGTCCCAATCCTCATCCGTCAGCGTGGTCGCGATGTCAAAGGTCAGATCCCAAGGCAACGGCGTTCCGTTTAAAATGCCTTCGTACCACTCCAACCAAAACCCCCAGGTTTTGAGATCCGCCTCTAGCAGTTTCTTGAGCTTTACCCAGCCGGTGCGAGTTTGCTCAGGCGTAACAAGGTCCAGCCAGAGCCCATTCCACTGATCCGGCTCTTCCATTTCTTTTTTTGCATTTTGTAGTCCGATTTCCTCTGAAGCATCTAATGCCGCCGAAATCATTGCAAAATTTGACAAAACAGAGGTGCACCGTGCTGCCGATGCAGCGGCTTGAGCTGCGTTATGAGCCAGCATTCCATCTTTTTTACTTAGCTTTGCAATCGAACGGGCAGCACCGTCTGCGGATCGTGCAGAATCGCTCAAGGTGTTGATTTTAAGTAAGTCACACGTGCTTGCTGCAGTTGACACTAACAGCGAACGAAATACCGCGCTAGCAAATTGGTTGGTGGCGCTTGCCGATGCAAACCCAATGTGAGGAAGCAAAGCTAATGCACAACGTGAAGCAAACCAAATAATGGTTTGCCTTTCGTGTTCTTGCAACCAAGTTTTGACACTTTCACGCAGTGTTACATCGTTCAACACACATCCTCTCGACAAGACTACTTTTCCGCGCCATATCCACACCATGACACCGCTTTCACATATCCGCAATTTCTCCATCGTGGCGCATATTGACCACGGCAAATCCACCCTTGCTGATCGGCTCATCCAAGAGACGAACAC
>CALHST010000170.1 GCA_938038825.1 uncultured Paracoccaceae bacterium
AGCGTCCCCACCTTTCACGTGTTTGAAAAAGTCCAACAGGTCGGCCCGTTCCAGGTTTTCATGCGCATGGTGTGTTTGGCTGGATGTGACAACTGCCATCACGGCCCCTTGTGCCTTTAGCGCAGTCAGGACGTCGTGCACGGTATCCTTGATTGGAATTCCGTCCGCGAGATGCGCTTTTGCGGCGTCTTCCCAAACATGTTTGAAACGATCCAACGAAACTGTGCTTGGAAGATACTGCGTCAGCGCGGCTTGGGTGTGGTTCCAAGAACTGCCAACCAATGTTTCAAAGAACGACGCGTCGCCGGCATGCCCAATCCCCAAGGCCTGCGTGGTGTCGCAGAAAGCGGCGCGATATACCCGTTCAGTATCCAGCAACAAGCCATCCATGTCGAAAAGAAATGCGGATGGCTGTGCCATAACTAAGCCCCTTTCAGATTAGTGACGGGGTCTTTCACAGGGACGTCGCCGGCACAACCGGTATTCCAACCGGTGTGACGGTCTGACATGTGATGTGATTAAATGTAATCTGCCCTGACAAGGCTGTACTTCGCCATCTTTTCATTCAATGTCCGGCGCGGCAGGCACAATTCGTCCATCACCGACGCAATGGATCCTTTGTGACGCCGCATTGTGTTGTCGATTAGCATGCGTTCGAAGGCTTCGACATATTCTTTCAATGGCTTGCCTTCGGTTGTCATGACCGGCTGCATTTCTTCGTGATCCGACATCAACAACGACGCGATGGTGCCAGAGCCACGGCGTTCTTGCAGGACCGCGCGTTCTGCAATGTTGATCAGTTGCCGCACATTGCCCGGCCATGGGGCCTGCAGCAATTGTGCTGCTTCCTGAGCAGACACTTTTGGCGACTCGCAGCCATACTCATCTGCAAATTGTTCACTCAGACGCGTAAACAGCGTCAGAATGTCTTCGCCGCGTTGGCGCAGTGGCGGGACCGTTATTTTCAAAGCCGCAAGGCGATAGAAAAGATCAGAGCGCAACGCGTCTTCGCAGGTGCGCCCCTCGTCCTGCATATTACAGATCGCGACAATGCGCGTTTCTGCCGGAGCACCCTGATCGTTGATCACGCTCAGCAAGCGCGCTTGCAATGCTTCGCTCAGGCTTTCGATATCTTCCAGGACCAGCGTTCCGCCGCGCGCTTCTTCCATCGCAGGCAACTGGGCATCTTCTGGCAACATTGGACCAAACAGCCGTTTGGCCAAGGCGTCTTCTTCCAGTGCGGAACAGGATACCAAGACGAATTTCTTACCGGCCCGGGACCCCACCGCATGCAGCGCATGTGCGACGAGGGTTTTGCCCGTTCCAGTTTCGCCTTCTATCAAGACGTGGCCATCTGCCTGACCCAGATCCAGAATGTCTTCGCGCAACCGTTCCATGACAGGGGACTGACCGATCAGCTTTTTCATCAGCTGACCACCATCCGACAATTCACGCCGCAAGGCGCGGTTATCCATGGTCAAACGCCGTGCACCCGTGGCTTTTTTGGCCAGATCTGACATGCGGTCAGGGTTAAAGGGCTTTTCAAGAAAGTCGAAAGCCCCCACGCGCATGGCTTCAACCGCCATAGGCACATCGCCATGCCCCGTTATCATGATCACAGGCAACGCACTGTCATTGCCCATCAGTTTTTTCAAAAACTGCATTCCGTCCATACCGGGCATCTTGATGTCCGAGATGACAATGCCGGGATATTCCGGCCCCAAATTCTTGAGCGCATCTTCCGCGCTGGCAAATGTTTCCGTGTCATATCCGGACAACGCCAGCCATTGGCTGATGGATTGCCGCATATCCCGTTCATCATCTACAATCGCAATTTTCATGGCTTGTGCCATCTGATTTACTCCGCTGCAGTTACGTCCGATGCCTCGGCTTCAAGGATCGGCAATTGCATTTCAAAGACCGCACCACCGTCTTGGCCGTTGCGTGCCGTCAGTCGTCCACCTAGTTCGTTCACAATGCCCGACGAGATGGCAAGCCCCAATCCGACCCCATCGCCGGGCTGCTTGGTAGTATAAAACGGTTCGAACAGGGCATCTTTGTTTTCAATTCCGGGCCCATTGTCCCGGATGGTCACTGTGGCCGTTTCGCCAGCTGCCAGGATGATATCCACACGCGGAGCGCTCTCGGCTTTGGTGGCATCAATGGCATTGCGCAACAGGTTGATCATGACCTGTTCGATACGCATCCGATCCCCATGCACTTCGACCGGATGTTTGGGCAAATTCCGCGTGATCTGAACCTGACGTTGGCGCAGCTGCGGTTCCATCATGGCCAGCGATGACGCCAGCGCATCCTGCATGTTTACAGGGCTCCAGTCGTCCTGACCTTTGCGCGCATAGGATTTTAACTGGCGCGTAATCGCCCCCATCCGTTCGATCAAATCATCAATCCGCCCAAAGGCCGACAGGGCCTCGTCCGGGCGGTTGCGGCGCATCAACAAACGTGCGCCCGCAAGATAGGTTTTCATCGCTGCCAAAGGTTGGTTCAGCTCGTGGCTGACGGCAGCAGACATCTCGCCCAAAGCGGCCAGTTTACTGGATTGTTCGAGCGTCTGTTCGGCCACTGCGAGGTTCTCTTGCACCCGTTTACGTTCGGCAATTTCCTGCTGTAGCTGCGCGTTCAACTGGCGAAGCTCCGCCGACTCGCGCGCGAACAAAGCAACCCGCAGCGCAGAGCGTCGGTTCATTGCGTAAAACGCAAGCGCCAGAAGTATGGCGAATCCCATGATTTCAATCGCCAAAACGGCATTCACACGTTCCCGAATAGACGTATAGGTTGTAAACGAGGTCATGCTCCAGCCGTTGAACGGCACACGGGTGTCCAATTGCATCACACCTTCGCCTTGGATGTAGGCGTCCGGCGGCAAGGCGGTCCAATCAGCGGTAAAGCGGATCGCGCGTTCAATGGCGCTGCGCGGGGTTTCCAGGGCCAAGGCTTCGTCCACGGATTTGCCGCGCCAGCGGGGTTCCGTCGCCAGAATAACCGCGCCTTGGCTGTCCGTGACCATCATCGCCTCGGAAATCCCGGCCCAAGCCCGTTCGAATTTACGCAAATCGACCTCGACCAGGATCACCCCCAGCACGTCACCGCCTGCGGTCACCCGGCGCGAGTAAAAGAACCCAAATCCACCGGCGTCCAAGGGTTGCGCGGTAAAATACGTCGCGGTTCCACGAAAGGCGTCCAGAAAATATGGTTCCGAGCCGTGCTGCTCACCGATGCGATTACGATCCGTTGCAGCAACAGAGCGCCCATCTGTGTCCAAAAGCATCAGCGACGCCGCACCGATTTCTTCAACAAACGAAATCAAACGCTGCGTGGACAAGGAATAGTCTTGCGAATTCAGCGCGCCAATCAACGTGGGGTCGCGGGCCAGCAATTGTGGAATGATTTGGTTCTGGCGCAGTTCGGACATCAGGTTGCCCGAGTTCAACGCCAATTGCAGCTCTGCTCCGTTGCGCGTCGTCTCGGTAAAGCGATCCGTGAGCAATCTGTTGGTGAACCAGACAACAAGCGTTGCAAGTGCCAATAGAAGACCCAGCGCGATGCGTATACGCCACGAAAAAGCGGACCCATGCGAGGATTTGGCAACTGCTTTCATTGCGTCAGACTATGCGCAATGACGTTTTGTCACAAGTCACGCCGGCGTCATCGCGCCCATCAATGCGCGGAACAATGCCGTTCCGTCTGTTCCGCCATGTCCGACGTCGGCTGCGCGTTCGGGGTGTGGCATCATCCCAAGAACCCGGCGGTTTTCGGACAAGATCCCAGCAATATCCGCTTTGGCACCGTTTGGGTTTTCAGTGTAGGTAAAGGCAACCCGGTCTTCGCCCGATAAGCGCTTGATCGTCTCATCATCTGCGAAATAGTTGCCTTCGTGATGGGCAATTGGGATCGAAAGCACGTCCCCTGCATTATAGCCTTCGGTAAAGGCGGACGCAGAGGTTTCGACTTTCAACGGGACATGTTTGCAGATGTATTTTAGCCCTGCATTGCGCAACAGCGCGCCGGGCAGCAACCCTGTTTCGGTCAGGATCTGAAAGCCATTGCAGATGCCAATGACATAGCCACCGCGATCTGCATGGGATTTCAGTTCATGGGTGATCGGAGAGTTCGCCGCAATGGCCCCGCATCGCAGATAGTCGCCATAGGAAAAGCCACCGGGCACACCAACGATATCCACACCGTCGGGCAGCTTTGTGTCTTTGTGCCAAACCATCTCGACATCCGCACCTGCTGCTTCAAAGGCAACGGCCAGGTCACGGTCGCAATTGGAACCCGGAAAAACGAGAACAGCCGCTTTCATGACAGCATTTCCACTTGGTAGCTTTCGATAACTGTGTTCGCCAGCAGCTTTTCGCACATCTGTGTGACATCAGCTTCGGACGCGTCCTCTGCAAGATCCAGCTCGATCACTTTGCCTTGGCGAACTCCGTTCACCCCGTCAAACCCAAGAGCCCCAAGCGCGTGACGCACGGCTTCTCCTTGTGGATCCAATACTCCGGTCTTGAGCATCACATGTACACGCGCTTTCATCACAGCTTCCCCAGGTGGATTAAGGTTTCGCCTTGCAGCTACCTTAAGCCGTGCCGAGGATCAACTTGGGAATCTGCTACGCACGCGGCTTTCGTCGGCCATGTATTCCAAGGCCCAAAACGGCACATAAAAGAAACAGACCACTTGCGGGCAGCGGAACAATCGTAACCGTCAAAGAAGAGAAATCGACGCCAAGCCCGTTGGACGTTTGACCATGCCCAGCAAAACTGCGCCCCTCGATCACGACGTCCAAGATCCCGTCCAAGAAAAATTCAGGCGCTACAGGCATGCTGCGTGTATGAATTGACGCACGCCCAGAAATGGAAATCCCTTCCCACATGCTGGTATCCTGCTGCACCCCGTCAAATGAAATATCAAGCGTGTCTTGACCGGGCATAAAGCTGTCATGGTCGAAAATGGCCAGCTCTAGCACCCCGTCTTCTTCATACTCAAGCACCGGAACGACATGGGTAAAGGTCACAAAACCGCGCGAGCCGCGATCACTGCCTGAAAATACATTGAATGGGGGCGGATCCCCTGCGCGGCGACCAGAAAACAAGGACAAGCTGATCCCGGCATCAGGCCTGAAATCATTGTCCCCAAGTGTATGTGTAATTGTCGCAGCTTGTGCGCAGGCAGCAACAACAGCCCCAAAACACACAACCGCAATAGCAAGTACCTGCCGCATCTGGCCCCCGTCGTAAAAATACGTCCGGTACCAATGCGCAGAATGGTTTAAGATCCGGCTAACAGCCGGATCCTTTTTCAGTTGATCAGCGTCGGTTTGCTAAACTGTCCAGAGTTTTTGGGCATCACACCGAGGCGATTTGCCACTTCTGTGTAGGCATCTGTCAGCGACCCAAGATCCCGTCTGAACACGTCTTTGTCCAGTTTTTCGCCTGTTTCGATGTCCCACAAACGGCAGCTGTCGGGGCTGATCTCGTCCGCGATGATCAAACGCATGAAGTCGCCGTCATAAATCCGGCCGATCTCGATCTTGAAATCCACCAATCGGATTCCAACGGCCAGCATCACACCTGACAAAAAGTCGTTCACACGCAAAGCAAGGCTGAGAATATCGTCCATGTCTTGCTGTGACGCCCATCCAAAGGCTGCGATATGTTCTTCTGTTACCAAGGGATCGCCCAAATCATCATTTTTCAGACAATATTCGACGATAGGACGCGGCAATTGCGTGCCTTCTTCGATCCCAAGGCGTTGCGTCATCGTGCCCGCAGCATAATTGCGAACGATCACTTCCAGCGGCACAATTTCGCAAGACTTCACCAACTGTTCCCGCATATTCAGACGTTTGATGAAATGCGTGGGAACACCAATCTGGTTCAGGCCCGTCATGAAAAACTCGCTTAGGCGGTTGTTCAGAACACCTTTTCCTTCGATGACGTCTTTCTTTTTCGCGTTAAACGCAGTGGCGTCGTCCTTGAAGTATTGCACGATGGTGCCCGGCTCTGGGCCTTCATACAGGATCTTTGCCTTACCTTCGTAGATCTTCTTGCGGCGTGCCATCGGCATCCTTTCACATCAAAACGCGGCGTAAATAAGCGCGTGGCGCTCTCTTACGGGAAGCCGTCAGGCCCCGCAAGCGTCCTTACCCTCTTGAACCCCGGCCTTATGCGCCGCATATTTCAACCAAATGAAAACAACCACCGCAGGAGAACCTAATGAGTAGCTTTGACGACCGCGCAGATGCGTTTGAGAACAAGTTCGCGCATGACGCTGAAATGCAATTCAAGGCAGAGGCGCGTCGTAACAAATTGCTGGGTCTTTGGGCGGCAGAACTGCTGGGCAAAAGTGGCGATGACGCAGATGCTTACGCCAAAGAAGTGATCAAATCTGATTTTGAAGAAGCCGGGGATGAAGACGTGTACCGCAAAGTCTCGGGTGATCTTGGTGACAAGGCAGACGAGGCCACCATTCGCGGCAAAATGACTGCGCTTATGGCAGAAGCGAAACACCAGATAATGACAGAAGCGTCCTGACCGCTTTGTAAAATTCTACGAAGTCTTTTTGACGCGCGTGCGTGCAACAGTGCGCGCGTTAACATTTTCTTCGCCAGCGTGTCCGACAGTGCCCTTTTAGTGGGGATTGGGGGCATCGATGCAGGCGCGCAAAACATCGGAATTGGGCCGGATAAAGTCAGGCCATGTCATCCCGTTTCTGGTTTTGGCAGTTTGCTTGTGGATCCTTTGGCCCACAGTTCGGGCGCTCGACTTTGGCCTATTGCTTGCACAGTGGCGCGACATTTCCGCCAGTCAGTGGATGGGCGCAGGCTTGTTCACAGGGTTCAGCTTCTGGGCTGTTGGCAAATACGATGTGATCGCACATCGCCACTTTGGCACGCAAGTTGACACCGCTGTTGCACATCGCTCTGGCATGGCCGCGATCGCGTTGTCGCAAACTTTGGGCATGGGACTAATCACTGGAAGCCTCGCGCGGTGGCGATTGTTGCCATCTTTGCCCCCATCCCGCGCCGCCCAGATCACTGTTTTTGTCACCACGTTATTTTTGGTGGCAGGTGGCGCGATTATTGGCGTCATTGCATTGATAACACCCATTCCTGACAGCGTGCGCTTACCCGCAGGTCTTGCGTTGATCACGTCAGTGCTTGTGCTTGCGGTGGCTCTGATCAGACCACAACTGGGGATTGGCAAGCGGCAGATGAATTTGCCCGGATTGCCCGCCATTGGTGGTGCCCTGGTTTGGGCTGCGGTGGATCTTTTTGAGGCCTGCATGGTTCTTTATATGTTATTGCCAGCGGATCTTCGGCCCGACCTTTGGGCCTTTGTGCCCATATTTTGCATAGCCCTTGGTGCGGGTGTTTTATCTGGCACGCCCGGCGGAGTGGGGCCTTTTGAACTGGTGTTGTTATCCTTGACCACGGTCACGATGCCCGCAGCGGTTCCGGAAACATCGTTGATTGTTGCGTTGGCAGGATTTCGGCTGGTGTATTATGCTGTTCCTGCGGTTCTTGCAGGTTTGTACTTTGCACACGGCGAACAGCGCACACCGCGTATTTCCCCTGCTTTGACATCCTTACGTGATGTTTCATCAGCACCCCGTGCAGAAACAAGTGTTCTAAGACAAACAAACGGGGTGATTGCAGAGCTGGCGCATAATCGAATTGGAATTTGGGTGACATCGCAATGCCTTACAGGGATGTTTTCACCCTTTACACGACCATGCCCTGCGTTCTTCGCGGCACTGCGCACTGCTGCGCGGAACCGTAATCGGTTCGCTGTTTTGTATAAATGTGACGCAGTCACCGCCCTGATTGCGCGCAAGGTCGGTTGGCAGGTTTTGCACATGTCAGATGACGCTGTGGTCAATCTCGACACGTTTGATGTGCACAGTCCATCGCGATCCAATCTGCGACGCAAACTGCGCAAAGCTGGAAAAGCCGGCGTCAAAATTCGCGCGATGCATCCATCCGACATACCTGAGATGGCAAAAATAGACGTCGCTTGGCAACACCATCATGGCACCGCGCGCGGCGGGACAATGGGGCGTTTTTGTCCCGATTATCTGTCACATCAAATCGTTTATGTCGCTGAAATTGGGGGGTGTATTCATGCGTTCGCCTCTTTCCACAAATGCGCGCAGGAATGGACATTGGACATCATGCGCGATGGACCAAACAGTCCAGATGGAACCATGTATGCGCTGGTGCATCACGCTTTGACAGATGCGCAGCACAGCACAGCGCACAGGTTTTGTTTGGCTGCAGTACCGGCCTGCCCCGACCCTTCCAACCGGTTTTGGCGTTGGGTTGCATTCAAGTCTGCTGCACTCTCACACAGTGCGGGTTTGCGACAATTCAAAAGCACCTTCGCACCAACTTGGGTGCCGCTTTATATGGCAAGCCCAACCCGTTTTTCACTGCTGATTGCGGCGCTGGATATAGCCCGCGCAATTTTATTCCCGGGTCCCGTTCAAAGATCAGGCGCGGCCATCACAAATTTCCCTCATGATAATGATGAAAAATATGAAGTTGATTCATCACTTGCTGCATGACACCAGCGGATACCGGACAAAAGGACCTTGTCATGACCAACGCGTTGACCAAATTGCTAAGCCAAAAAGACGTCATTCTTGCGGATGGGGCCACTGGAACCAACTTGTTCAATGCTGGGTTGATGTCTGGCGATGCGCCGGAAATGTGGAACGACGAACACCCGGATCGGATCAAAACCCTGTACAAAGGGTCCATTGACGCCGGGTCTGACCTGTTTTTGACCAATTCGTTTGGCGCAAATGCATCCCGATTAAAGCTGCACGGCGCAGAAAAGCATGCGCATCGTTTGTCCCGCATCGCGGCAGAGATCGGCCGCGAGCTGGCCGATAAAACGGATCGTGTTGTGATTGTTGCAGGGTCCGTCGGTCCCACCGGTGAGATCATGGAACCTGTTGGCGCGTTGTCTCATGCGCTGGCTGTTGAGATGTTTCACGAAACAGCAGACGGTCTGAAGGAAGGCGGCGCGGATGTTGCGTGGCTGGAAACGATCAGTGCCCCTGAAGAATTCCGCGCGGCAGCCGAAGGGTT
>CALHST010000171.1 GCA_938038825.1 uncultured Paracoccaceae bacterium
CGTCCAGTCGCGCACACCGGTAAATCCAGCGGCTTGCAACTTCCCAAGATAGGCGGCTAGCATTTCAGAGCCGTTCTCGCCTTTGTCATTCAACGTCTCAGCCCATTCTTGTGCGACGTTTGGCATAGCATTGGCCCAAGCGGCACGATCTTCTGCGGAAACTTCAACGATGGTGCCGCCCGCTTCGGTATAGGCTGCAGCAGAAGCCGCCGCGCGGTCCATGGCGATCCCAGCAAGGTGGTCGCGGTAGTCAATTGCCACAGCTTGAAGCACCTCTTTGACCTCGTCGGGCAGCTTCGCCCAATAGTCCGCGTTCACAGTGATCGTCTTGGAGTTCACAGCGCCCAAGTCAGCCTTGAGCATATAAGGCGCAACTTCAGCGATCTTGAATGTCTTAGCGGCTTCGGGCCATAGCATCCCGCAATCAACCAGACCGGTTTGCAGCATGTTGTAGAAATCCGTGAGACCACCACGCACGCCCGCTGCGTCTTTGATCCCTTCGAGGTAGCGCAGGTTCAAACCTGCTCCGGCGATCTTCTTGCCTTCCAGATCTGCAATGGACGACACTTCGGATGTGCAGAAGACCTGATAGGTGTCCAGCACAACACCCGTTGCCAGATAGACTTGGTTTTGCGCTTCGAATTCGTTGTTCATTGCGGGGTATTCGCGCGCGATCTCATCCACAGCTTTGGCCACGGCCCGCGCATCAGAGGCAACAAATGGCGTGGAGCCCGAGATCCCTTGGCTTGGTAATTTCGACGAATGGAAAATCGTTGTGACGATCCCAATGTCACCCAATCCAAGCTGAACACCTTCCAGCACGCCCTTGGGTTTCACGATAGAGCCACCATAGTTTTCCTGCCAGCTCATCTGATAATTGCCGGCCTCGGCAAGGCGTTTGTCGACCTCGGGGATAAAGTAATTCGTGAATTCTTTTACCCACAATGCGCGATCCGGATAGCCGTCGATGACCACGGCGGATACGGTCTCTTGTGCAGCCAATGGCATCGCGGTCATCGTGGCAAGTGCCATCCCCGCAAGTGCTTTCTTGGTCCAGTTCAACATGTTTCTTCCTCCCAGAATGTGGGCTTGCGCCCTTGTTGAATTATGCGCCGACTTTCACCCAATTCACGGTCAGATCAGTGCCTGATTGTTCGAATAGTTTGGAAATTGCGCAGTATTTTGCGGTCTCGTCTCCGACTTGTTCCAGCTCTTCTTGGCTGGCGTCTGTGGTGCAGTTCACGGTGAGCGTCACTTCGGGGAAAGGGACGTCGATCTCTTCCTCCATCAGCACGCCGCGGCGATCAAACTTGCAAGCCGCGTCAATGGTGATCTCTCCCAGATCCACACCAAGGCGCTTTGCGTTTTTGTGTCCGATGACGTTGGTACACGCGATCAAGGCTGTCATCGCAGCCTCGGTTGGCGATGGTCCCAGATTGGTGCCACCACGTTCGATGGGTTCGTCGATGACAACAGTCAGATCCCGAACAGGGATTTCCGTGCGCGCATGTGTCGGGCACTCCGCCTTGGCGCGATAAGTCACAACGGATTTCATTTTTACGGCCATTTTCGGCTCTCCTTCAGGCGAAACTGCAGACTTGATCAAACGAAAAACGGGGCAGCTTTTGGAACAACGCCGTTTCATCCGCAAATCCGATGTTGATCAGGAAATTGGATTTCAGTGTGGTGCCAGCAAAGAACTCTTCATCGACAATCGCGTTCGAAAACCCTGACATCGCGCCAACGTCGAGCCCAACAGCCCGCGCCGCGATCATGAAATAGGCCCCTTGCAACGTGCCATTGCGATAGGCGGTATCGGCACTGTAATCTGGGTTGGTTTCAAACATCGGCCTGCGGTCTTCATGCGGAAACAAGAAGGGCAGGTCTTTCCAGTGATCCAGATCATAGGCGATAATGGCCGTGACGGGCGCACCCATCATCTTGGGCAGGTTCGCCGGCTTCACCGACTTGGCCAGCCGCTCTTTTCCCTCAGGCGATTTTACGAACACGATACGCGCAGGCAGCGTGTTCATGCTGGTCGCACCATTGATGGTGATCTCGTAAATCTCTTCCAGCAACCCGTCTGGGATCGGCTTATCCGTCCACGCGTAATGCGAACGCGCGCCGCGCAGGATCAGATCAATCGCATCATCCGAAAGTCGGTCGATACGGCGCCTCAAATCGCGGTGATCTTGCTGCGCCTTGGCGCGCATGGCCTCAAGCGTGTCTCCGGTTGGGGCGCTCATGCGGCCGCAACCGCTTCGTCGATGATCGGGCTTGCGCAGATGCCAATGCCTTCGATCTCGATCTCAACCGTTTCGCCGGGGCGCAACCAGCGTGGGTCAGGCTTTTTGGCATGCCCAACACCCGGAGGGGTTCCCAATGCAATCAGATCACCGGGGGCCAGCGTGGTGTATTCCGACACAATCGCCATGATTTTGCGCACACCCCAGATCATGTTGGCAGTGTTGGAGCTTTGCAGGATCTCATCGCCCACGCGGCTTTCGATCTTAAGGCCCGCCGCGCCTTCCGGCACTTCGTCAGGCGTCATGACAAAAGGGCCGATCGCACCCGTGTTGTCGAAGTTCTTGCCGGGCGTCCATTGGTGCGTCTTACGCTGATAGTCCCGCACCGACGCGTCGTTAAAGACGGTGTAGCCAAACACATGGTCCAGCGCGTTCTCTTCTGGGATATGCCGCCCGCCTTTGCCGACGATCAGCATCAGTTCGGCTTCGTAATCCAGCTTGTCGGAACAGGTTGGCCGCACGATGGGCTGACCTGCCGCCATGATCGACGCTTTAGAGCGCATGAACAAGGCAGGGTAATCCGGGATGTCATACCCGCCCTCTTTGATGTGATCGGTGTAATTCAAACCCACGCAGATGATCGCGCCGGGCGAAGCAATTGGCAGTGCGGGTGTGATGGACGCAACTGGCACGCTGGGTGCGCTGGCGATTTGGTCAGCGAGCGACTCGATCCGCGCAGTTTGTGCGGCAAGCTGGGTCAAATCGGACCCAATCGCGGGGTCTAACGCAGTAATATTTACCGCCGTTTCCCCAGTCACAGCAAAGACTGCTGTTCCGTTTGTGGTCGCGCCCACCAGATATTTCATCAGTCCATCCTTGTCAGTTTTCAAAATTTCTGCCTAGAATATTACAACATGTCAATAAATATCGATATTTTTGAAAGGCCAGATCATGGTAGCTTGGGCGGATTACAAAGCGGACGCAAAAGCGCGTGGCGCATTGGCGTTAGAGCTGTATGCGGCGGTTTCGACCCCGGCGAAGGAACCTGCAGATGTGAAGGCCAATCTGCCAGATCATTTGGCTTATCAGGCACAGCTAGAACGTGCCGGTGCCTTGGCGTTTGCCGGACCTATGTCGGATGAAACAGGTGATCATATGCAAGGCATGGGCCTGATCATTTATCGCGCCGAAAGCTTGGAGGCAGCCCGCAACTTGGCGGAAAACGACCCCATGCACAAATCGGGTGCACGCGCCTTTACCTTGCGGCGATGGATGATAAACGAAGGCTCGATGACACTGTCTGTGGGCCTGTCGACCGGTCACGCCAGCCTTCGCTAGTCACGGGGATATGCCATGAACATGATCGAGATTGCGCGCGGCAAGGAAACATCTGCCACCCGTGCGGCCTATCTGTTGGTGCGCGACATGATCCTTACCGGCGCGTTGCCTGCAGGTGAAAAGATCAAGATCGAAGCCCTGCGCAAACGGCTTGATATGGGGGCGTCCCCGGTGCGCGAGGCGCTAAGTCTTTTAACCTCTGACATGCTGGTGGAACGAATTGATCAACGCGGATTTCGTGCCGCCCCGGCCAGCCATGCCAATTTCGCCGAGATCCTAAAGCTGCGTTGCGCGCTTGAGGATATGGCCTTGCGCCAATCTATTGAGCGCGCCACTCCTGAATGGGAAGAACGCCTTGTCTTGGCGCATCACCATATGAACCGGGCAAAAGAGTCCGCAACATTCGAAGACGCGCACAAGGCGTTCCATAGGGCCCTGCTGGACAATGCGGCCTCTCCGATGATGGAACGTTATTGTAGCCAGCTATATGATCTGAATATCCGTTACCGGAACCTTGCAGCGAGCGAGAAGACCTATCAACGTCGCGATATTTCGACCGAACATGCCGAGATTTTCGAAGCTGCAGTTCAACGCGATGCAGACAAAGCGTCAACAGCGCTGCTAAGCCATTATCGTCTGACAGGTGACTATTTGGCGAAGCAACTTGCTGGGCTTCAAGGTTAGTGTTGGGCCAAACGCTGGTCGAGGCTGCCTTTATCTAAATGTCATTGGCATTAATGCGCGCGGCAACCACAGCGCAATCTCTGGGAAGACGATGATCAAAAGCAGGATCAGCAGCATAGGCGCAAGAATGATGCACACGTCGCGCATGACGCTGACAACGTTCATACCTCCAATGGCCGCTGATATGAGCAAACATAATCCATAGGGCGGCGTCACTAGCCCAAAGGCGAGTGAGATGATCCCGATAATTGCGAAGGCAATTGGATGAATGTCAGCAGCTGTTGCCACGGGCAATAGAACGGTGCCAAGAATGATGATTGTTGGGATCGCGTCGATGAAAAGGCCAAAGAACAAAAACAACGCAGCGATGATTAATGCGGTGCCGATCATCCCAAATTCATTGGCAGTCAAGGTTTCGACGATCAAACGCGGGACATTGTAAAAGGCCAGCATCCAGCCAAAGGCAGAGGCGGTGCCAATTGCAAACAGCGAGATCGAAGCGAAGCGGCCTGTGTCATAGAAAATGTGGCCCAAGTCTTTGACCGAAACGGTTCGATAGACGAAGACACCTAAAATCAGCGCATAACCTGCTGCGATGATGGCGCTTTCGGTTGGTGTTACGATGCCGCCCACGATGCCACCGATCACAAGGATGGGTGTCAAAAGAGCCAAGGCGGCCCCTTTAAATGCGCTCCAAAACTCTGCGAATGTGGGTTTCAGTGCGATGGGGTAGTCGTAAGCGCGTGCGTAACCGTAAACTGTGGCCATCAGGGCAAAGCCAATGAGCAGGCCCGGAATGGCACCCGCCAAAAACAACGCACCGACCGAAATTTGCATCACGCCACCCCAAACGACCATTAAGATGCTGGGCGGGATGATGACACCCATCACAGACGAACAAGCCGTGATCGCGATTGCAAAGCGCGTGTCATAGCCTTCTTTGACCATCGCGGGGATCAGGATTTTGCCGCAACCCGCGGCGTCGGCTGTTGAAGAGCCGGAAATGCCGGCAAACAGCATGGACACGGCCACGTTCACATGGCCCAACCCGCCGGGCATCCACCCGGTCAGGACGCGGGCGAAATCAATCAGTTTCGTGGTAATCTTACCCGAATTCATCAAGTTGGCGGCCAAAAGGAAAAAAGGCACAGCCAGCAGGATGAACGAATTATAGGACTGAAACATCCGATCCAGAATGATGAACGGCGTGAGCCGGATATCCATGACAACGATTGGGATCGTGGCAATCCCAAGGGCAAAGGCTACAGGAACGCGGATCAGAATGAGGGCCAAAAAACCGCCCACAAGAACGGCACAGGCCAGCCCAGTTGAAACGATCATGACATGGCTTTCTTGGCTTGGGAGTAGGTGGTGATCGCCTCAGACAGCCGGTAACCGGCGAATAGGGCCCAGACCAACCCGGCCAACGGCACAGTAATGTATGTCCAAAGAAAATTGGCGCGCATCATGACAGAGTTCTGGATCGAGCCAACCTTCGCATATTCAATCCCGTACCACGCAAAAAGCAGCGCAAAGACAAGGATCGCGACGTAAACAACGCCTTTTTGTATCAATGCGCCCAGCGGGCTTTGCGCGTCTTTGGTGATGACAACGTCAAAATGTGAGCCATCCCAAACCGCCAGCATGGATCCGATCATAACGACCCATACAAAGATGAATGTCGCCAATTCTTCAGTCCAAAGGTAAGTGGGGATTAAGCCTGTGTAACGCGAGATCACCTGCATTCCGACAGGAATTGCAAGTGTGGCCATCAGGCAGCCCAGCAAGATACGCAGGCCTGTACAAAAGGTTTCGAGGGCGTGCCCAATCATAATATGTATGCTCTTGGAAAAGGGGCTGTTTGCCCGAAATAAGCTGAGGGCGCTTTACGATCAAAGCGCCCCCGAATGGGCATCACATGCCGCGTACGTTCGCAAGCAAATCCGTTGCTTCGATATCTGCAGCAAAGGCATCTTGCACAGGAACCACCATCTCAAGAAGCTTCTCACGGCCCTCAAATTCCTGCACTTGGATTTGACCTGCATCAAGCATCTCTTGCAGCTTCAATCCGTCTTCGCGTGATTCCAGTTCCCGACCAAAGGCACCAGCCTCTTTGCCTGCCTTCAGGACAGCAGCTTGCAGATCTTCAGGCAACTTGCGGAAGGTTTTACCGCTCATCACGATGGGGCGCACGGTAATTGTGTGCTTGGTCAGCGTGATGTGGGGTGCCACTTCATAGAACTTCAGGTTCTGGATGCTGGCCGCTTCGTTTTCGAACCCTGAGATCACGCCGGATTGGATGGCGTTGTACACCTCGTTATAGGCAATCGCAGATGGGGCCGCGGTGAGGGCCGAGAATGTTTGCGCCTGAATTGGTGCCCCCATCACGCGCATTTTGTGACCTGCCAAATCGGCAAGGTTTGCAATCGGTTCGCTGGACACAAGGTTGCGCACGCCGCCGCCTGTATAGCCGATGATCTTGATGTCGGCATTCTGTTCCAGCTCTGCCTCAAGCGGACCAAACGCGTCGCTCGCTAAGACTTTGTTCCAATGATCCAGATCGCGGAACAAGAACGGCATGTCCATCAACGGAATCGCAGGCGCGAACTTCGCCATGTTGGACGGCGCCATGATCGTATAATCAATTGCCACCCCCTGTTGCAGGAAATTAACGTAGTCTTTTTCAACGCCGAGTTCCCCGTTCAAACGCAAATCGAATTCAACGCTGCCGCTGTAATTTTCGCCTACCAGTTCGGCAAACTTGCGCATCGTTTTGGTGAAGGCGTGGTTGTCATCAAACATGCTTGCGCCGCGCAAAGTCACGTCCTGTGCAAAAGCGGCGGTCATTGAAATTGCACTGAGCCCGGCTGCAAGGGCCGCACCCATCGTCAGGCGCGCAGTGGCTTTCGTTAGTATCGCAAAATTGGTCATTGATGTCCTCCCAGACTGAAAGAATGTGCCCGGCATCCTATGTCAGGCAGCTAAATTTTCGTGAAAACTCGCCTGAGATAACCGGGTCAAACGGCATTCGTCAAGAAAAATGCTGACTAGTATGGTACTTTGGTGTATGCAGCTCCGGAATTGGCGTGATCGCATGCAAAGCTTGACGGATTATTGGGCGCTTTATGTAATCGTTGATGCAGAAAGGCTTTCGTCCTAAAGCGGATGCGGCAAGACGCGGCAGCTGCAGCGACCTTGAAATACTCAGTTATCGGATAAAACATGAACTCGCTCGACACTCTGCAAGACACAAAGCGACTGACCACAACCGAAGAGGTGTTTCGCCAGCTTAAGGCGGATATCATCTCGTTGCGTTTGAAGCCCGGTGTCAAAATTTCAGAAGTCGAAGTGGCGAAATCGTGTGACGTGTCACGACAGCCAGTCAGAGAAGCGTTCATGCGATTGGGCGAATTGGATCTGCTTGAGATCCGGCCACAACGGGCGACCCGAGTGCGCAAAATCTCGCATCAAAAACTTCGGGACACGCGATTCATTCGGGCCGCTGTGGAAGTCGAGGTGGTGCGTGTTGCGTGTCAGGTGGCATCGCCCGAAAGTCTGAACGCGATTTCTGCCAATCTGGAACAGCAGCAAAAAGTCGTCGCCGCTGGGGATGCCAATCAGCTTAAAAAGTTGGACTATGAATTTCACCGCTTGATATGTGTGGCGGCAGATCGACTGCCTGCCTTTAAGGTGATCGCGGAAAACAAGACCCACACGGAACGGGCGTGTACGTTAGAACTGAACGATGCAGTCGGGATGCAAGAAGTTCTAGAAGGGCACACCGGTATTTATAAAGCGATTTGCGATGGGGATCAGGAAACCGCAGTAGCAAGAACACGGGTTCATTTGGCGCATCTTGACGGGACATTGGCGAGTGCTTCGCAGAACAATCCGGACTTTTTTGAAGACTAGCTTTGGCTGAGTTGACAGAATCTGAATACTACCATACCAGTTTGCCTTAAAGCAGGGCAAGCTGACTTGCCCGATGGACTGATATTCGAGGGCAAACTTATGACAATGAGCGGAAAAACAGCGATTGTGACGGGCGGCGGGCGCGACATCGGGCGTGCCTGCGCGATGCGGCTGGCGGCGGACGGGGCGCGCGTTGCTATCAATTATCATTCCAGTGGTTCAGGCGCAGAAACGGCCGTGGCTGAAATCACGGCTGCCGGAGGCAAGGCTTTTGCGTTGCAGGGGGATATGACCAAACCCGAGGATGTGGAAAAACTGGTTTCTGAAACCCGTTCTCAGTTCGGCGATGCGATCCATGCGCTTGTCCACGTCACAGGGGGGCTTGTAGCGCGTAAAACGTTCCCAGACATGGATCTTGGGCACTGGAACGCAGTGATGGATTTGAACGTTACCTCGTTTTTCCACCTCGCCAAAGCCGCAACGCCGCATATGCCGGAAGGCAGCAGTATTGTCGCTTTTGCTTCACAGGCCGGCCGCGATGGTGGAGGGCCGGGCGCGGTGGCTTATGCCACGTCCAAAGGTGCGCTCATGACAATGACGCGCGGCATGGCCAAGGAATTTGGTCCAAAAATCCGAGTCAACGCAATTTGCCCTGGCATGATCGACACTGATTTCCACAATATTTTCACCAAAGACGAGGTGCGTGCGAAAGTATCGGGCATGGCCCCGGTTAAGCGCGAAGGAACATCGGAAGAGGTGGCCAACTTGGCAGCCTTCCTCGCGTCTGACCAGTCCTCGTTTATGACGGGCACATCTGTGGATATCAACGGCGGCATTTTGTTTTCCTGAGCAACGCTCAGAGAGAAAACCTTTGGCCGAAACAAAGGCCAAAGGTCACCAACTGGCGCCAAAGCGGCGCCGACTTAATACCAATCGGGAGGATTTATCATGACAAAATCAAAGGCATTTACAAAAATTGCCACGAGCGCAGCGCTTGCAACCGCAGCTGCATTCAGCTTTGCGTTGCCCGCTTACGCCGAATATCCAGAACGTCCGTTGACGCTGATTGTGCCTTGGGGTGCAGGCGGCGGAACTGACGCGACCGGCCGCATGATTGCGGGTTTGTTGCAGGAGGAGCTAGGCCAACCGGTGAACGTTGTGAACCGTACAGGCGGCAGTGGCGTTGTCGGCCATTCAGCCATCGCGACAGCAGATCCTGACGGCTATACAATCGGCGTTGTCACTGTTGAAATCGGGATGATGCATTGGGCGGGTCTGACAGAGCTGACTTATGAAGATTACACGCCAATCGCGCTGTACAATTATGATGCTGCGGGCATTCAGGTGCGCGCGGACAGCGAGTGGAACACCGCAAGCGATTTGATCGACGCCGTCAAAGCGGATCCGGGGAAATACAAAGGGTCTGGCACAGGGCAGGGCGGTATTTGGCATTTGGCGCTTGCTGGTATGCTCAGCGATTCAGGTGCCGCGGCTGATGCAGCACCATGGGTGCCTTCCAAAGGCTCCGCCGCTGGATTGCAAGAACTGGTCGCTGGTGGCGTGGACGTTGTCACAAGCTCTGTCGTGGAAGCATCCGCGTTGATTTCGGCTGGCAAGGTCAAGTCATTGGCTGTTATGGGCGAAGCACGCCTTGGCGCTTTTGCGGATGTACCAACACTAAAAGAAGCCACAGGTTCTGACTGGAAGCTTGCCGCATGGCGCGGGGTTGCCGGCCCCAAAGGCATGCCGGATGACGCAACAGCCAAACTGTCTGCGGCGTTAGAGACTGTGTGGAAATCTGCGGAATTTCAGGAATTCATGGAAGGCCGTGGTTTTGGTCTGGTCTGGAAGCCGGGTGCCGAATTCACCACTTGGATGAAAGACAGCGACGCAGCCTTGGGCAAAGTCATGACGGCAGTTGGTCTGGCGAAATAAGTCTTCGGCCAACAGAACCATACTTAGGGACCGTGGCATTCTGCTGCGGTCCTTTTTACACTTCTCAAACACCGCACTGATGAGGCCAGAGATGCGTTTTAACAATGTCATCCCCGGAGGGCTGCTGATCCTGTTTGCGCTGGCCGAAATTGCCTATGCCAACACGTTCCCGCGCCTGCACGGTCAAAATTATGGCCCTGACTTGTTCCCAACCTTAATCGGTATCGGGCTGTTCGTTTGTGGCGCTATCCTGATTTTTCAGGGCCTTGGGCAACGCGTGCAAGTGCCAATGGTCGAAATTGGCGATTGGGCACAAGACAAGCACAACATCGCGAATATCGTCATTCTGCTGGGCTGCATGATATTTTACATTCTTGCGTCTCACTGGCTGGGGTTTATTCCATCATCTTTGCTGATCGTGACCACCCTTCTGGTACGGTTCGGGTCTGGCTGGAGGACCAGCGTTATCATTGCGATCATTGTCACCTTCGTCATCCACACGCTATTTGCCAAACTGCTGTTGGTTCCTTTGCCATGGGGCATTCTTTTGCCCATGGCGTGGTAGGTGACCATGGACACGATTTTCAAAGCCTTTGCCCTGATTGCGGATCCTCAAACTTTGGGCTTCATGCTGCTGGCTGCTATTTTTGGCCTGTTCGTAGGGGCCATTCCGGGCCTGACCGCGACAATGGCCACAGCACTGTTGATCCCCTTCACTTTCTTTATGGAGCCCGTCCCCGCCATTGCGGTTATCGTGACCACGGTCGCAACAGCCATTTTCGCCGGGGACATCCCCGGCGCGCTGTTGCGGATTCCGGGCACGCCAGCTTCAGCGGCGTATTGCGATGAATCTTATGCGATGACCAAAAAGGGGCTTGGCGAACGCGCGTTAGGCATCGCCCTTGTGACCTCGGTCATTGGTGGTTTGGTGGGCAGCGTCGTGCTGTCCTTTAGCGCGCCAGCGTTGGCAGAGTTTGCCATTCAGTTTTCGTCTTATGAATACTTCTGGCTCGCCTGTCTTGGCTTGTCATGCGCGGTCATCATCTCAACTGGATCAACCCTGAAAGGGTTCGTGTCCCTGTTCATTGGATTGTTTATTGCCACCATCGGGATCGACGGCACTGCCGGGCATCCACGCTTCACATTTGGCAGTGTAGAACTGATGGGCGGTGTCAGCTTTATTCCTGCAATGATTGGCATGTTCGCCATTTCCGAGGTCCTGCGCTATGTCGCCTCCACCCGTCAAGTCATCCAAGTCCCGCCGCAGCCGGTTGGGTCTGTATTTTCGGGTTTGGGCGCAATCCTGAAGAAGTACAAGTTCAACATCGCGCGCGGGTCCACCATTGGTGCCGTGGTCGGAATTTTGCCCGGTGCAGGCGCTGATATCGCGGCATGGATTTCCTTTGCCATCTCTAAAAAGCGCTCAAAAGAGTCCGAAAAATTTGGCACGGGCCATCCCGAAGGGCTGGTCGATGCCGGGGCCGCTAACAACGCCAGCCTTGCGGGCGCATGGGTGCCCGCCACGGTATTTGGCATTCCAGGAGATTCCATCACCGCCATCGCGATTGGTGTTTTGTATATGAAAGGCATGAACCCCGGACCGATGGTGTTCATCATGAACCCTGAATTGATCTATGCGGTGTTTTTGGCCTTCTTTATCGCAAATCTTGCGCTACTGCCGCTTGGTTTTGTGGCGATTAAACTGTCGCGTCATATCCTGCGCATTCCGCGCCGTGTCTTGATGCCGATCATCGTGATCTTTTGCATGGTCGGGGCCTTTGCCATCAACAACACTGTGTTCGGTATCTCGGTGATGCTGGTCCTTGGGATTCTTGCCTATCTTATGGAAGAAAACGGATTTCCTGTGGCCCCTGCTATCCTTGGGATCGTTCTTGGAAATATGGTCGAAGACAATTTTATGGCGTCGATGATCAAGGCAGACGGCGATCCATTGGGGTTCTTCTCGCGGCCCATCGCGGCCACGCTTGGGGTGATTACCATCGTGGTGTGGTTGGTGCCGCTGGT
>CALHST010000172.1 GCA_938038825.1 uncultured Paracoccaceae bacterium
TCCGTCCAGGGCTGCCTGATCTAGCGGCAGAACGGTGTGAACAGCAGAAAGCTGCACAATTTCTATCGGCGCGCAGCGCGCCGGCGGGCCGGACTTTCTACGCGGTCTTACCCTCAAAAACCTGAAATGACAGATCAACCACTCTGTGACCGTCTGTTCTTGCAGCAAGCAACAGCTTTGCGGCTTCTTGCCCCATTTCGAAACGAGGGGTTTGGATGCTGGAAAGTGGCAAGGGCGTCGCTTTGCCGATCTCGATCCCGTTAAAACCCATTAAGCCCAGATCGCCTGGGACGTCGATGTTCGCGCTCATCGCGTAAAAAAGTCCGCCCATTGCCAAGTCATCGTTGGCATAGAAAATGCAATCTATTTGCGGATGCTCTGCCAGTAGGTCAGCGGTTGTGCGCGCCCCGGCAACGGCAGATGACCGTTCATCGACAATGACAGAGGCCACAAGGGGCACACCAAGTTTTGCCAACCGCGCCTCAAACGCAAGACGGCGGGCGCGGGATCGTTCGGGCCGTTCGTTCCACGCGCCAATATAACCGATCTTGCGATAGCCCTTGCCGTAAAGGTGATCCGCTGCCGCAATGGCAGCCTTGCTGTGCGAAATACCGACCGCAGAGCCAATTGGCGTGCCTTCAATATCCATGATCTGAACCACCGGGATATCCAGTTGTGCAATCATTTCCGGGATTGGTGCGCTATGATGCAGGCCAGTCATAATGATGCCCATGGGTGACCAAGACAGAAGTTCGCGGATGACCTGCAACTCTCTGTCGTGGTCGTATTGGCTGAGGCCCAGCACCGAATGTAGGCCGTGCTCGTTCAGTTCGGATTCGATCCCATCCAGCACCGCCGCGAAGACATCGTTGCTCATGGATGGGAGCACAACTGCGACAAGGTTGCTACTTTGGTTCTTCAGCGCACCCGCGACACGATTCGGCGTGTAGCTAAGTGTATTTGCCGCCTCCATAACCTTGCGGCGCAACTTATCAGAGATATTTGGAGCATTGCGCATGACCCGCGAGACTGAAATTTCAGAGACCCCCGCAAGGTTTGCGACATGTCGCAACGTTGTGCGATTGGGCTTTTCGCCTTTGAAGCTATGTTCATCATTCATGCTGGCAATTTACGCACTCAAAACTCAATTGGCAACGTTAACAATCCGATTGACAACGATACCAATTGAATGACAACGTTACCGACATCAGCTTTCTTTGGGAGGAACTTATGAAGCTTGGTTATCTCACATCCGCCGCTTTGGCCGTTGTCATCACTGCTGGCAGTGCTGCTGCGCAGGATTTTCCGCAGCGCCCGATCAACCTAATCGCCCCGTTCAACGCAGGCGGCGGGACTGACCTGCTGCTGCGTGGCCTCGCTCCACATTTCGCAGAGGCCATTGGCGGTGACGCTTTCGTGTCGAACATGGCAGGCGGTTCTGGCACCGTCGCAGCCTCTGCCTTGCAGGGCCAACGCCCGGATGGCTATCAGATGGCGTATATGTCGGTAACGGTTTCGACCATTCAACCGCAGATCAAGAACGTCCCTTATGGCTTAGACAGCTGGACGCCAATTTGTTCAATCGCAGCCTCCCCCACCATGCTATTCGTCTCAGCCGACAGCCCCTATCAGTCGATGGAAGACGTCGTAGCGGCAGTTAAGGCTGATCCGGGTAAGTTAGTCTACGGCTCGTCCGGCCCAGGTGCGATTACACACCTGACCATGGTGTCGGCTTTTGCCGGTCTGGGCATCATAGACGACATGAAGCACCTGCCGTTTCAGGGCTCTGGTCCTGCGATTAAAGAACTAACCGCTGGCAACATCCAGTTCTTCGGAGATACCGAATTGCTGATGAAGCGCGGCGATTTCCGCCCGTTGATGGTATTCAATAATGCGCGTCTCGAAAACTTCCCCGATGTTCCGACCGCCACCGAGGTTGGCATCGAGGCCCCTTTGAACGAGCTTTACCTTTGGGGTGGTCTGTTTGCCCCCGCAGGACTGGAGCCGGAGGTCACCGCAACACTGGAATCGGCCTGTGAAACCGCTGTGGCCTCTGACGGTTTTCAGGAGTTCGCGGCAAACTCTGGTACGATCATCAACTACCGCGGTGCAGAAGAGTTTGATGCTTTTTACCGCGCGCAGTATGAGGCCAACGCGGGTTTGATCGAGGCGGCCGGTCTGTAATCGCCACACCATCCGACACCTGCGGCCAAGGCCGTGGGTGTCGTCACATCTGCAACGAGGAATTTGCCCATGCAACGGATTGCCAACGAACGGGTGATCGTGCAGCTGGGGTTATTGATCGTGGCGGTGGCGCTTTATGCGTCCACCTTTGCGCAAAGCTTTAGCGCATCTGATCTGGCCCAGTCCCCGATGTTCTTTCCGCGCATTATCCTGACCTTGTGGATCGGGCTAAGCGTCATTGCACTGGTGCAGGCGATCAGGAAAGATGATCGGGCGACGCCCATTGCAAGCTGGACGCGGATTGGCATCATCCTTGTTGCGGCGTTGGCTTATACAAACGTCATCGGGTCCGAAGGGTTCTTTTTGCCGTCGGTTGTTTTCGCGCTGATTTGCCTGCCCGCATTTGGCATTCGCAACCCGTTGCTTGTGGGGCTCTTTGCCATTCTGGTGCCGGGCGCGTTACTGCTGCTGTTCAATCATACGTTGGGTATGCCGTTGCCCACGTCCCGCTTTTCTTACCTGTTCTGAGGGTCTGGTATGTTGTCATCTCTTCCCGAAGCGATTGGTATCCTGCTGAGCCTTGAGGGCCTCTTGGTGCTGGTTCTTGGGACTGTTCTAGGGATCGTTCTGGGAGCGATGCCAGGGATTGGGTCCACTGTGGCCGTGGCCATTGTCTTGCCTTTCACCCTGACGATGAGCCAGGCTCCTGCAATCATCCTTTTGCTCGCGGTTTATGCCGGATCTGTCTATGGCGGTTCCATCGCGGCTATACTGATCAACACGCCCGGTACACCGCAATCCGCCGCCACCTGTCTGGATGGCTATCCGATGGCTCAACGTGGCGAAGCTGGATTGGCGCTTGGTTGGGCGACGGTCGCGTCGGTCGTTGGTGGCCTTGTCTCGGCTGTCGTTTTGATTTTTGCTGCCCCGCAACTGGCGGCGGTCGCGCTGGAATTCGGCCCGATTGAAACCTTCGCCCTCATCCTGCTTGGGATGACCTGCATTGTGTCGGTTTCAACGGGTTCCGTCGTCAAAGGCTTGACGGCCGGGATGATCGGCATTTTCCTGTCGACAGTGGGGGGTGATCCGATCCTCGGCGAGATGCGATTTACCTTTGGTAACTGGCAACTTTTTGCAGGGTTTAACCTATTGGCCGTGGTGATTGGCGTCTTTGCCTTGTCCGAGGTGTTCATGCGGGCAAGTGTCAAAGTCAGCACTGTGTCCGAGCTTGTCGCGTTTAACGGGATTGTTCTGCCCAGCTGGCAGATGTGGAAAGGTCGCCTGCGCAACTTGGGCAAATCCGTAGCCATCGGCAATGTCATCGGCGTGCTGCCCGGCACGGGGGCGGCAACGGCTGCGTTTATCTCTTATGCCGAAGGCCGTCGATCCTCGCCGAACCGCGAGGGCTTCGGCAAGGGAGAGCCCGACGGGATCGTTTCATCAGAGGCGGCCAATAATGCCGTCACTGGGGGGGCTCTTGTGCCAACGATGGCGTTGGGTATTCCAGGCGACGCCATCACAGCCGTAATGCTGGCCACGCTGACGCTGCACGGTATTACACCGGGGCCAAAACTGGTGGAGGACAACCCAACCTTGATCGCCACAATCTTTGCAGGGTTCTTTGTTATCAACTTGTTGCTCTTGCCGCTTGGGATGTTGTTATCCCGCGTCGCCGCTCCGATCCTTCGGGTGCGCGAGGCCTTTATGATGACAGCGATTGTGATCCTTTGTGCGGTCGGGATCTATTTTGTGCGCGGTAATCCGTTTGACCTGCTGGTCATGGGCGGAGCCGGTGTGGTGGGTTTTTTGCTGCGCCGTCAGGGTGTGCCGATGGCACCGCTGGTGATTGGCATGGTGCTTGGACCGACCCTTGAGCTGACATTGCGCCAAGGTCTGATCCTGAAGGATGGCAACTTTCTGGCCTTCTTTTCGGGGCATCCGATTGCGCTTGTGTTGGCCCTCGCCGCCATTGGCGCCTTGAGCCTGCCGCTCATCCGCGCGATGCGCAAAGGATCTGCGGCATGACTGAGCCGACAAACTGGATGCTGATTGCCCCGATCCTGTTGATTGTCGGGGCGATCGCGGGCACGCTTGCCGGCTTGCTTGGTGTCGGCGGAGGCATTGTGATTGTCCCGGTCCTGTATTGGCTGACCGAGGTCGGAATGTTGGACGTTTCTGGCGATGTGGCGATCCACTTTGCTGTGGCGACGTCCCTGTTGACGATCATCCCCACCTCAATCTCCTCTGCCCGCGCGCATCATCAGAAAGGCTCGATTGATGTCGAGATGTTCAAGTCCTGGGCCCCTTGGATGGTGATCGGTGCCCTGATCGGCGGTATTTTTGCGGCGAATGTGAATGCGACTGTCTTGTCTGGCGTCTTCGGGATCATCGCGATTGTCGTTGTCTTGAATATGCTGAACCCGAAACCGATCTCGCTGGCCGAGGCACCGCCGCGTTCCGTCCTTGTGCGCGCTGCAATTGCAGGACCTATCGGCGCGTTTTCAGCAATGATGGGGATCGGAGGCGGCACATTGTCGGTCCCGACGATGACGCTTCTGTCTTTCCCAGTGCATAGGGCCGTTGGGACAGCCTCCCTGTTTGGCCTTATGATCGCAGTGCCGGGCATTGTTGGATATGCGATGGCAGGACAAAACCTGCCCGGTTTGTTGCCCTTTTCGGTCGGTTACATCAATCTTCCGGCGGCGGTCATCATTTCGATCACCACGTTTCTGTTTGCCCCGCTGGGTGTGAAGATCGCGCACAAGCTGAACGCCCAGAAACTGCGGATTGCCTTTGCAATCTTCCTTGGCATCAGCGGGGCGAAGATGCTGTCCGAGGCTTTCTTGTGACCAGCTTTCTGACAGAAGGGATGCTGAAGACTGACAGGCTGTCAGTCCATTACCTGCGGTCCACGCCGGTGGTTGCGGCACCGCGTCTGCTCCTGCTCGGTGGGTCGAATTTTGATCTGCGCTATAAACGGTCCTTTTTGAACACCGATTTGATCCATCATTTTGATATCGCAACGTTTGAGCCACGCGGCATTGGTCGCACTGATCAGCCCGAGGGCATATGGACCATGCAAGACTACGCGCGTGATGCCATTGCCGTGATGGACGCGCTGGGGTGGGAGGATGCCTGCCTGATCGGTGAAAGTTTTGGTGGCATGACCGCCTTACATGTCGCACTGATCGCGCCGGAACGAGTAACCAATATGGTGATTGCCTCTGCCACTGCGGGAGGGCCTGATCACCGCTCTTATGACATCTCCAAATTTCTTGACCTGCCACGCGAAACCGCTGCCGCTCAGGCCATATGCCTGCAAGACACACGCAACCAACATCTGCAACGCGAAGCCCCGGACGTGTTCTCGCAAAAGCTGGCAGAGCGCGAGGCCTTTGAAACCGCCTTCGCCAACCCTTCGATAACCAGCGGTGGGTATGCGCGCCTGTTGGATGCACGGCGCGATCATAATGTGACAGCATATGTGGCAAACATCGCAACGCCGACAACGATCATTGCCGGGGCATATGACATGCAGGCCAATCCGCACTCACAACGCGCCCTTGCGGATGGCTTGCCCAACGCAACCTTCCACTGTTTCGAAGGAGGACACGGTGTTCTGTTCACAACGCCCGAGGCAGTGACACTGACCATCGAAGCCCTGAGCGCGACTACCGCACAAGATACACCCGTCATAGGAGAAAAGACGATATGAGCACCATCGCTGTTTTTGGACTAGGTGCCATGGGATATGGCATGGCGACATCCGTTTTGCGGGCCGGTCACACGGTCTATGGTTTCGATGTAGTCCCGGCCCAGATGGAACGGTTTCAAGCGGATGGCGGTGCCGTGGACACAGTCGACGATGTCGCAAGCACGCTGGATGCGGTGGCGATCGTTGTCCTCAATGCGGCACAGACCGAGGCCGTGATGTTTGGACCTGACGGTATTGTGCCGCAGCTCAGCGCCGGGACAGTTGTGCTCGCCTGTGCTACTGTTCTTCCCGATTTTGCCCGCGAGATGGAAACCCGCTGTGCAAAACACGGGGTGCTCTATCTGGATGCCCCAATCTCGGGCGGTGCAGCAAAGGCAGCGGCGGGCAAACTGTCGATCATGGCGGCAGGCACGGATGCCGCCTTTGCTGCGGCCCAGCCGGTGCTGAAAGCCACTGCAGAAACTGTGTTCACGCTTGGGGATGCAGCAGGCGCGGGATCGGCGATGAAAGCGGTTAACCAACTGCTTGCGGGTGTGCACATCGCGACTATGGCCGAGGCGTTGACCTTTGCGATGACCCAAGGCGTCGCCCCGGAAAAATTCGTCGAGGTGATCAGCAAATGCGCGGGCACCAGCTGGATGCTGGAAAACCGCGCTCCGCATATTGTGGAGGGAGATTACACACCGCTCAGTTCCGTGAACATCTGGCCCAAGGACCTTGGCATTGTCCTTGATATCGCGAAATCGGCACAGTTCAGCGCGCCGATTACGGCTGTGGCACTACAGCAATTCATTGCGGCTGCTGGCATGGGACTTGGCGGAGAAGATGACGCCGCTGTCGCGAAAGTATATGCACGCAACGCGCGACTGACGTTGCCAGGTGAGGACGTATGACGACGATCCTAGGCTGTATCGCCGATGACTTCACCGGGGCCACCGACCTTGCCGGTTTATTGGCGCGCAGTGGCGCCAAAGTGTCTTTGCGGATTGGGGTCCCGACCGAGCCACCTGCTGATACCGCCGCATTCGAGGTCATCGCATTGAAATCCCGCACAGCACCCCGCGAGGAGGCGATTGACGAAGCCGTTGCAGCGTATGCATGGTTGAAACAGGCGGGGGCGCAAAGATTCTTCTGGAAGTACTGCTCCACCTTCGACAGCACGGCCAAGGGCAACATTGGTCCGGTGGCCGAGGCGCTGATGGCAGAAATCGGCACCGATCAGACGGTTTATTGCCCCGCCTTCCCGGAAAACAGACGGTCTATCTTTATGGGCAACCTTTTCGTCGGTGAGCAGCCTTTGGCCGAAAGCCCGATGAAGGACCACCCCCTGACGCCGATGCGTGACAGCAATCTGATGCGCCTGCTGGCGCCACAGGTCAGCCGAGATGTGGGTTTGGTCAACCGCCTGACGGTCGCTGAGGGTCCTCACGCCGTGCGCACGGCATTTGATGATTTGCGGGCCGCGGGCACCGCGCATGTGATTGTCGATGCTGTCGCCAACGGCGATCTGGACATCATCGCACAAGCCAGCCGTCATCTGCCATTGTTAACCGGCGGGTCCGCCATCGCCATGCCACTTCCGGCACTTTATGCCGCCGATGGGTTGTTGGAACTGAATGCGGCGCACGCCGCCTACGCGGTGCCAAAGGCCCAGTCCATCGTGCTGTCAGGCAGCTGTTCTGCCATGACCAATGCACAAGTCGCCCACTACCGCGCCACCGGCGCGCCCGCCTACCAGTTGGACCCTCTGACACTTGCAGAGCAGGGAGCCGATGCTGTGTTGGCATGGCTTGCACAGCAGGACCTCGGCAAAGCGCCTCTGATTTTTGCGACCGCCGAACCTGCCAGTGTGCAAGCCGCGCAAGGCACGCTGGGCCGCGACAAGGCGGGCGCTTTGATAGAAGAGGTTCTGTCCACCTGTGCAGTTGCCGCGCGCGACGCAGGCACGCGGCGGTTTATCGTGGCGGGTGGCGAGACTTCAGGCGCTGTGACCAAGGCGCTTGGGGTCAGCTCCCTTGGCATCGGTGCGGAAATCGCCCCGGGCGTGCCCTGGACGTTCTGTGAAAGTGCGGGCCATGCCATAGCTCTGACCCTCAAATCTGGTAACTTCGGATCCGAGACATTCTTTTCACATGCTCAAGCTGTGCTGAATGCATCGTGACTGCCGAGCCCCCCCTGCGCGACCAGATTTGTCTGCCGGCAACGTCAATATTCGACATGGAACTGACCATCGGAAGCACCTGTAACATTTCGGAGCACACCGAAGACAGCGGTTTGCTCGTCTCCCCCTCGGGCACCAACTTTGGACGACTGGATCCGCAGCGATTGTCGCGGTTTGATGCGACAGGCAGGCTCATTGACGGCGATCCGCCCATTAAGGAAATGCCCCTGCAC
>CALHST010000173.1 GCA_938038825.1 uncultured Paracoccaceae bacterium
GCCGACGCCATGGCAGCAGAGCTTGGGGTCGCTGCGGTCAAGGACTTGCAAGCTGCTGTTGAGGGCGCGGATATCGTGACCTGCGCAACGATGAGCACAGATCCCGTGATCAAAGGCGACTGGTTGCAACCGGGAACCCACGTGGATCTGATTGGGGCGTATCGCCCTGACATGCGCGAAGTAGACGACGATGCACTTCACAAGGCACGTGTGTTTGTGGACAGTTATGACACCACAATCGGCCATATAGGCGAGATCAAAATCCCGCTGGAAACAGGGGCCATCACACGGGACCATTTGCAAGCGGATTACTATGATTTGAAGGCGTTCACGCGCCAGTCTGATGAGGACATTACCCTATTTAAAAACGGTGGCGGTGCGCATCTTGATCTCATGACCTCGCGTTTCATTCTGGATCGATGGAGGGCGGCGCAATGAGCTGGCTGATGATTTTTGTACTGGCGGCTATTTTGTTGATCCCTGTGATCCTGGAAGTGCAGCGTAAACCCATGGATGCCCGCGCGCGGGAAAATGCGCCTGGGCAATTCGCGGAGTTACCTCAGGGGATCACGCATTATCAGTGGTTTGGCCCGCAACGGGGGCCTTTGCTGGTCTGTGTGCACGGGCTGACCTCTCCCAGTTTTGTGTGGCGACGCATGGTGCCGGGTCTTGCTTTGATGGGCTTTCGGGTGCTGACCTATGATCACTATGGCCGGGGGTATTCCGACAGGCCAAGGGGGCTGCAGGACAGACTGTTCTTTCAACGTCATCTGAATGATCTGTTGGAACACCAAGGTGTGGCAGATCAGAAATTCACGATCATGGGCTATTCCATGGGGGGCGCCATTGCGGCCTGTTATGCGGCGGCCCACCCCGAGCGGGTCACGCGGGTGATTTTATTGGCACCCGCTGGCATGATGCAGCTGGCCACCGGGGCGATCAAAGTCATTCGTGACGTGCCCATACTTGGTGACTGGATCATGCGCGCCACGTACCCTGCGACCTTGCGCAAAGGCATCCGCGAAGAAGGCGACGACGAAATGGGCGCCTTGCAGGAAAACGAATTATCTTATCGGGGGTTCCTTTCGGCTGTTCTGTCCAGCATTCGCGGGGTCGTGGCCAAAACGCAGGAAGACGAACATCTGTTCCTCGCCAAACAAGGAATACCGCTTCTCGCCATTTGGGGCAGTACAGATTCCGTGATCCCGTTATCCTGCAAAGACACATTGCAAACGTGGAATCCCAATGCCGTACAACACGTCGTCGATGGGGCAGGGCATGGGGTGACCTATACGCACCCGGACGCGATCTTGGCCCACATCGCAGAGGCGATCAAAACCGATTAAGCCGCTTGCGCCCGAAGCGGTTTTTCCCGGATCGGTAAGTGTACAATGGCTGAAAACGCCCCGACGCCGACACCTACCCACCAGACGGCGGTATAATCGCCATAAACGTCATACAGTCGACCACCAAGCCAAACGCCTAACCAGCTGCCCAATTGGTGGCTGAAAAACACAATGCCGTACAAAGTACCCATGTAGCGCACCCCATAAATATGGGCGACCAGCCCACTGGTCAGGGGCACCGTGGCAAGCCAAAGTGATCCCATCGCAATGGAAAACAGGACCACTGTGGTTGGCGTAATCGGCATTAGGATAAAGGCAGCGGCGAAAATCGTGCGCCCAGTGTAAATGCCTGCAAGCAAGTACTTCTTGGAATATCGACTGCCAAGCCACCCGGCCAAAAGAGTGCCCCCGATATTGGCCAATCCGATGATTGAAATGGCAACCGCCCCCAATGCCGAGGTAGACCCGATTCCCATATTGTCCAGGAAGCCACCCGGCTGGATAGGGCCGCACATCTCGGTGATCATGGCTGGGAAGTGCGCAGTCACAAAAGACAGCTGGTAACCGCAAGAAAAGAAGCCAAGGAAGATCAACGTATAAGACGGATCTTTGAAAGCCTTGATCAGGATTTGCCCCAATGACTCTTCAAGTTCTTGCTTGGATGTCGTCACAGGCGCGCGCATGAAGGGCAACAACAACAAGATCAAAAGGATGGCGCAGGCAAAGATCAGAAACACGCCTTGCCAATCAGTGAAGGTCAGCAACCATTGCGAGATGGGCGGGCCGATGACTTGCCCACCAGACCCGGCGGCCGTGGTGATTGCCAAAGACATGGAGCGGTTTTCTGGCGACGCGGCGCGCCCGACAACAGCCAAGATCACACCAAAGCCCGTTCCCGCGATCCCAAAGCCCACCAGCCATGCATAAAGCTGGTGTTCTATTGGGGTTGTGGACATGGCGGACATCACCATGCCAATGGCATAGACAACACCGCCAATGATGATGGCTTTGCGATCCCCGATCTTTTCGGCAATGGCCCCAAAGAATGGCTGGCCGACCCCCCATGCGAGGTTCTGAATGGCAATCGCTGCCGAAAAGTCGGATCGCAGCCAGTTAAATTCCTCTTGGATCGGAATTTGAAAGACGCCAAACGAGGCGCGGATCGAAAAGCTGACCAGAATGATCGCACAACCGACGATCAAAACGGGCGTAAACAGGGATGCTTGGCGTGTGTTCATGACGCCAACTTGCCTGTTTTTGGGGCAGGGTCAAATCAGCGGATGTGATTGCACCCATCACATCTGTTTGTTGCATGGTCCAAATCTGCTTGCACCTTGGGCAAATGCACCCTTATTGCCATGTGCAATGCAAACGCTTGACGACATTTACGCAGCCAAAGTCGCAGATGGCAGCCTGACGGCAGATCCAGTTCAGTTGGCTGTCTTGCCTGAATTTGAACGCATCCGTGCGGCATTGGCTGAACCGGTCAAGCGCGGCTTTTTTCGCAAAGCGCCCGAGCCCCCGAAGGGATTGTACCTTTGGGGCGGTGTCGGGCGCGGCAAATCCATGTTGATGGATTTATTTGTGGATGCCGTTGAAGCGCCAGCGCGCCGAGTGCATTTCCACGCATTCATGCAAGAAATCCATGCAGCCATGCACGAAGCCCGCAAAACGGGTGTCGAGGATGCCCTGGCCCCTGTCGCCAAGTCTGTGGCGGATTCTGTACGTTTGCTGGCGTTTGACGAAATGCAGATCACCGACATTACGGATGCTATGATCGTGGGCCGCTTGTTCGAAGCGTTGTTTGCAGCCGGTGTTGTGGTTGTGACCACATCGAACCGCGTGCCGAATGATCTTTATAAACATGGCCTCAACCGCCAGATTTTTGAACCGTTCATAGATCTGATCAAAGACAAGATGGTGGTGCATGAACTGGCGTCAGACACAGATTACCGCCAAGAAAGGCTCGCCGGGGCGCAGGTGTATTTCACACCTTTAGGGCCGGAAAGCAGACAAAACCTGGATCAGATATGGGCCGACTTGGTCAAGACCCCAAGCGCGCCGTTGGATCTGCATGTCAAAGGCCGGGTTGTGACCCTGCCGCAATTTGCCAATGGCGTGGCCCGTGCACAATTCTTTCAGCTGTGCGGAACAGCGCTTGGGCCCGCAGACTATCTTGCGATCTCCGGTGCCGTGCGCGTGCTGATTTTGGATGACATTCCGCAACTATCGCGCAGCAATTTCAACGAAGCCAAACGCTTTGTCACACTTGTGGACACGCTTTACGAAGCCAAAGTGCGTTTGATCGCAAGTGCAGCGGCCCGCCCTGAAATGTTGTTCGTCGAAGGGGATGGCGCGTTCGAATTTGAACGCACCGCAAGCCGATTGCGTGAAATGCAGGCCGAAGATTGGGGACGGGACGCGTCAGGTCCCTAAGGCTTATTCGGCAACGATCTGCAGAACTTGACCTGCTTCCAACAGCGGTGCGCGCAGATCAAGATCCGAATTCGCCTTTAGAATCTGAACATAGCGCGACGGCTGGCCGATATATCCCATCGCGATACTGGCAAGACTGTCACCCGGATCAACTGTGTGCGTTCCGCTTAGGGCCACTGGCATCGGTGTGATGTGCGGCGCGCCCCCGGCGGCAAGGGCCAAGGCTGTCATCAGGCTTTTGGTATCAAATGCCCCGTTTGCCGTGCGCAATGCCTGCGGAATGTCGAAACGACCGCGTTCGGCGGCTGTATTCAAAAGCACGTTCATATACGCATCAGATTGCTTTTGCCGGACACTGTTCACGATCAAATCCACCAAATCCGGGTTCAAAGCTGTGTCTGCATTGGTGGTAAAACTGGCCAGAACTTGCCGCGTAATCTCGGGCAGGCCGATCGAGGGCGTGGCGTCAGTTGCCAATCGCACAGGTTGGCGCAATTTGTCGGTGATCATGGCAGACAGGGTTTTGTACTGCATTCGATTGTTTGATGGCACCTGAGACAATAACGGGGTGCGCGTGCGTGTGACAGCTTCTGTCGACGTCGCTGGGATTGGTTCCGCGTCATCGGCGACCACAACCACGGATTGCGGCACGCGTGGCGGGGCCAGTGGGTCTGCATCGGTAACCAGCCAATCTGGTTCCGGTGCCGGTTGGACGGTTTCAGCCGCGTCAGTATTCTCTAAGCCCGGTTGCAGCAAAGCCAGAACAACAGTGACACACAAAAAGGCGCTGGCAATTAGCAAAAGCGGCATGTTTGACACGCCAGAATCCATTTCAGGCGGCGTAAACCGCGCGTTCTTATGTGACATACTGCTTCCCCCAGCAGCCGCGATTTACAGGCTTGTTTTTCTTCCTGTTATCGCATGCAATATAATTCGTGTTATGCCACCAGATATAGCGGGTTAACACAAAAGTGGTCAACATCATGTGGGGCGATTGACAGCAAAAAGGGCGGATTTACCACAAATTCTGCGCAGTTTATCCGTGGTCGCGTAAAATGGTGCCACACAGGTAAAGGGATCCACAGATCAGGATGCGCGCGGCCGCATCATGTGCCAAAATATGTTGAGCGGCGGCTTGAACAGTGTCTGCAGTTTGGGCGTCGATCCCCGCGGCTTTTGCCGCATCCCGCGTCGCATCTGCGGGTAACGAGTTGGCCTCCCCCGGAATAGACACTGCCGTCAGACTGTCGACCTTGTCACCAAGGGGCGCCATATAACCCGCGACATCTTTGGTGTTCATCAAACCGCAAATCAGATGTGTGGGGCGTTCGGTCAATCGCGACAGTGTCTCCGCCAAAGTTTGCGCACACGCGGCGTTATGGCCGCCATCCAGCCAGAACTCTGCTTGCGGGTATGCGTCAATCAACGGACCCGTGCGCAGGCGTTGCATCCGGGCGGGCCATGTCACTTGCGTGACTGCGCCCTCACAGGCGGTCTCACTAAATCCAAGATACCGCAACGCTGTGATGGCTGTGCCCGCATTCTGGAACTGATGCGCACCCATCAACGCGGGAGGTGGCAAGTCCAGCAGCCCGGTTTCGTCTTGATAAACCAGCCGTCCGCGTTCTTCCCAGGCCTGCCAATGTTGGTTTTGTGACAACAAAGGCGCCCCAACTTTCGCCGCGCGGGCTTCGATAACCTCTTCCGCGTCGTCAGTTTGGGCCGCGATGACCGAAGTCACGCCCCGTTTCAGAATGCCGGCCTTTTCGCCTGCGATTTCCGCAACGGTATTGCCCAGGAACTGCGGGTGATCAAAAGACACCGGTGTGATCACAGTCAGCGCCGGTTTTTCGACCACATTGGTGGCGTCCAGCCGACCCCCAAGACCCACTTCCAGCAACGTATAATCGGCAGGGGTCCGTGCGAACGCAACCAACGCAGCAACAGTGGTTATTTCGAAATAGGTGATGGGTGCGTCGCCGTTGGCATTATAACAGATGTCCAATACCTCGGTCAGCTCAACTTCCGAAATCAGATCCCCCGCCAGGCGGATCCGTTCATGAAACCGCGCCAAATGCGGCGAGGTGTATGCATGGCACGTTTTGCCTGCTGCTTCCAAACCGGCACGGAT
>CALHST010000174.1 GCA_938038825.1 uncultured Paracoccaceae bacterium
GTGTTCAGGACGCGTTGCGCGATGATGTTATCCTTGTTCTGGCGGAACGGGATGGGCGTTATGTGGCAGGCGCATTGAACTTTGTGGGGCGCGATACGCTTTACGGGCGGTATTGGGGCTGCAACGAACATCACCCGTGCCTGCATTTTGAGCTGTGTTATTATCAGGCCATCGACATTGCGATCCAGCGTGGGTTAGGCCGCGTTGAGGCTGGCGCGCAGGGGGATCACAAACTGGCCCGCGGATATCTGCCGACATCATGCCATTCGCTGCATTGGGTGCGGGATCCGGGTTTCGCAAAGGCAATTGAGGATTATCTAGAAGCAGAGCGCGCGGCCATTGCAGATGATATTGAGATCCTGACCAGCTATGGCCCGTTTAAGAAAGTCGATGTGGAGGAACAGCAATGAGCGAGAAACTCAGCGACGAGGGGCGGACTCTTTTGTTGCAACCGCTGTTTGACACGGGGTGGGCCATGGTCGAGGGCCGCGACGCCATTCGTAAAGTGTACAAGTTTACCGATTTTGCAGATGCGTTTGGATTTATGACCCGCGCGGCCATTTGGGCGGAAAAATGGGACCATCACCCAGAATGGTTTAATGTGTACAGCACAGTGGATGTGACACTAAGCACCCATGATGTGGATGGCTTGTCGTCGTTGGATGCTAAGCTGGCGCGCAAGATGGACACTTTGGCGGGGGAGTAATTGACGGCGCGTTGGTTGTGCGCCGCCAATGAAATCTGTTTTTGCCTAAGTCTGCTTAAAGCGCGTCAAGTAACGCCTCGCCGCCGGATATTTCGCAGACTCCGGGGCTTTCTTCGACTTGCAGAACAGTGACTTTGCCGTCGTTGACCGCCATTGCATAGCGCTTGGAGCGGGCCATCAAACCCGCAGGCGGCGCGTCAAAGTTCATGCCGATGGCTGTGGTAAAGGCACTTTCGGCGTCAGCCAGCATGGTTATGCCTGCGCCGGCCGCACCTGTTGCTTCGCCCCATGCTTTTATAACAAAGGGGTCATTCACAGAAATGCAGATAATTTCGTCCACGCCTTTGGCGACAAACTGATCTTTGGTGCGGATAAAGCTGGGAACATGCGCAGAATGGCATGTTGGGGTAAAGGCGCCGGGCACTGCAAATATTACAACATTGCGCCCCTTTAGTTTATCCGCCAAGGCAACGGCCTCTGGGCCTTCTGCTCCGAGTTGCACCAGTGTGGCCTCTGGCAGCATCTCTCCGGTCGCGATAGCCATGCATATGTCCTTTCTTAGGAATTGCGTTTTTACTGGTTGGAGATATAGGTCGCCAATGGGTGAACCTCTAGCAGAAAGGTGCTTGCATGGCACATGTGATTGTTATCGGGGCAGGACAGGCGGGCGCGTCATGTGTCGCAAAGCTGCGCAACCAAGGGTTCGCGGGGCGGATTACGCTCATCGGTGCAGAGCCCGTTCCGCCGTATCAGCGCCCCCCCTTGTCCAAAGCGTATTTGCTGGGGGACATGGCGCTGGAACGTCTTTTTCTGCGCCCTGAGAGTTTCTATACAGAGCAAGATGTTGAGCTGAGGCTGGGAACAACGGTGAGCACAATTGATGGCAGCGCAAAGACTGTAACGATTGGCGAAGAGGTTTTGCAGTATGACGACTTGGTGCTGACCACGGGGTCTGTCCCGCACCGCTTGCCCGCAAAGATTGGCGGCGACTTGGGGAACGTGTTTACGGTCCGCGATTTGGCAGATGTGGATGCGATGTCTGCTCATGTTGTCGAGGGCGCGAAAGTGTTGATCGTGGGTGGCGGTTATATCGGACTGGAGGCCGCGGCTGTGGCTGCGAAAAAGGGGTTGCAGGTGACCTTAGTCGAAATGGCTGATCGGATCTTGCAACGTGTCGCGGCCCCGGACACCAGTGATTACTTTCGCGATCTTCACAAAAGCCATGGTGTAGACGTGCGCGAAGGCGTTGGGCTTGCGCGGTTGACCGGTACGGACGTTGTCAGCGGAGCAGTTTTGAGCGACGATACAGAGCTGGACGTGGATTTTGTTATCGTGGGTGTCGGTATTGCCCCGGCTATAGGTCTGGCAGAGACCGCAGGTGTCGAGATTGACAATGGTATCAAAACTGATGCGCAGGGTCGTACAAATGTGCCGCATATATGGGCGGCGGGTGATTGCGCATCTTTTCCCTATCGTGGTGAGCGTATTCGGCTGGAAAGCGTTCCGAATGCCATTGACCAGGCGGAGTGCGTGGCGCGCAACATTCTAGGTGCCGAGCAGGATTATGTGGCCAAGCCGTGGTTCTGGTCGGATCAATATGATGTCAAGCTGCAGATCGCTGGTCTGAATTCAGGGTATGACCGCGTTGTGGCCCGCCGGGGCAAAGGGGCAACAGTGTCGTTCTGGTATTACCGGGGGGATGTGTTGTTGGCCGTAGATGCCATGAATGATCCGCGCGGCTATATGATCGGAAAGCGATTGATCGAGGCTGGGAAATCCCCGGCACCCGAGGTGATTGCGAACCCAGAAACTGACATGAAGGCCTTGCTGAAAGCGTGAGGATTATTGCGGGTGCACATCGGGGAGTAAGGCTTGCGGCATTGGGCAAGGGAGATGCTGGTGCGCATTTGCGCCCAACATCTGACCGGGTGCGCGAAAGTTTGTTCAGCGTGCTAACCGCGCGGGTGGATTGGGACGGTTTGGTTGTTCTGGATCTGTTTGCGGGGACCGGGGCCCTGGGGCTTGAGGCGCTGTCGCGCGGGGCGGAGCGGGTTATTTTTGTAGAAAACGGGCGGGTTGGGCAACGTTTGATCACAGAAAACATTGCAACGCTTCGCGTTCAGGACAAGGCCAAGATGTTGCGCATGGATGCAACCCGGCTTGGTTCTGCCCAGACGCAATGCGGTCTGGTCTTTTTGGATCCGCCATATGGGAAATCCATGGGGGGAAAAGCGCTTGAAGCCGCACTAACCGGTGGATGGTTAGCACAAGAGGCGATGGTTGTTTGGGAAGAGAATGCTGCCCAAGTAGCGCCACGGGGATTTTCACTGTTGGATCAGCGCCGATATGGCGATACGCATGTGACGCTGTTGCAGAAGAACTCCTGAACTTTTGATGCATCTAAAGTGGTGTTGCCGGTGGAGCGGCTCTGTTTGCTTTGACAAGCAAAGGCGCCCGCCCACCGACCCAAGCATTGACTTCGATGGATGGCCTCGCGATGACTGTGACGTTTTTTAGGAGATGACAATGGGTCAGCTATTTGATTTGCCGACAGGTGTGGCGGTTCCGGTTGAAGGCACGCTCGACGTGTTTCCCGTGCGCCGGATTTTCTGCGTTGGACGGAATTACGAAAAACATGCAGCTGAAATGGGCGGCGAAGTAGATCGCGAGGCCCCTTGGTACTTCACCAAATCTGCGGCACATGCGGTGTTGTCAGGACAGACCGTTCCGTTTCCGCAGGGCACGTCGAATTATCATCACGAGATGGAATTGGCGGTTTATTTGGGGGCGGATGCCTTTGAAGTGTCTGCGGACGCGGCAGGTTCTGCCATTCTGGGGTATTCTTGCGCGCTTGATATGACACGCCGGGATCGCCAGCAGGATGGCAAGGACCATCGTCGCCCGTGGGATTTGGGCAAAGATGTTGAGAACGGCGCGGTGTTGGCTCCGCTGTCGCGCGGGTTTTCGGTGGCCCCGGATGTGCGCATTCATTTGGAGGTGAATGGTGAGGTTCGTCAGGATGCCACTTTGTCCGAGCTTGTGTGGTCCGTCGAAGAAGTCGTTTCGCATTTGTCCCATTTTTACCGACTCGGTGCAGGTGATGTGATCCTGACAGGAACACCTGCGGGTGTTGGTCCTGTGGTTGCGGGTGATGTGATCACCGGGGGCATTGATGGGCTGGCGCCGATTGAATTGACTCTGGTGGATCCAGCGGAGTGAACCACAAAAGGGTGTGTTTTGGCTGGATGAGGCTTGGGGGCAATCTTTTTGGTAAATCTACGGGTCATGCCGTAACAGTGCGGAAACCTGCGGGAATTCGTTGATCGGCGCTTGCAGGGTACAGCAATAGTGCACCGCTCAACAGAATTTCAGTTGTGGCATATGCATGATTGTGCAGTGATTGCGTCCAAACGGGTGGTGCGCCACTTGAGGGGAGGACATCTATGCACAACAATGCAGCCGTATGGCTTGTCGATCGTCATCTGGATGAAGGACGCGCGCACAAACTGGCGTTCAAGGAAATTCAGTCCGGGCGCGAGCTGACCTATGGGGATTTGTCAGAGCAGTCGGGCCAATTGGCGGGTGCGTTCCGCAATCTTGGGATGCGCGCTGAGGAACGTGTGGCATGCTTGATCCACGATCAGATCGAATACCCAGCCATTCTGTTCGGAGCAATGAAGGCTGGTGTCATTCCAGTTCTGCTCAACACACTTCTTAGCGCTGATCTTTATGACGTTATTTTGCGCGATTGCCGGGCACCAGTTTTGGTGGTGAGCGAGGCGCTGTTTCCGGTGGTGCAGGCGGGTTTGGCGAACAATCCATATATTCGCGACGTGATTGTGATTGGGCAGGGACCAGAGGGCACGATCAGTTTTACAGAATTCCAGGATCAGGCGGTGCATATGGATCCGGTTGATGTATCCCCTGATGATTGTGCATTTTGGCTGTATTCTTCGGGCTCAACCGGTCAGCCCAAAGGGGTGCGGCATGTCCATTCCGCGATGCGCGCGACAGCAGATACCTATGGCCGTTATGTTCTGGGCATTCGCGAAGACGATGTGGTTTTGTCTGCAGCCAAGATCTTTTTTGCGTATGGTTTGGGCAATGCGGTGACCTTTCCCTTATCCGTTGGCGCAACAACGTTGTTGTGGGGCGCGCGCCCGACGCCGGATATGATGTTGGATGCGTTGACCAAGGAACGGCCAACTATTTTCTGTGGTGTTCCGACACTTTATGCGGCGATGGTTGCCGCGATGGAAGGAAATGGCACGCCAGAGCATAGCTTGCGTTTATCCATTTCCGCGGGCGAAGCGTTGCCTGCGGATATTGGATCCAACTGGCAGGCTCGGATTGGGGTGCCTATCCTCGACGGGGTTGGTTCGACTGAAATGTTGCACATCTTTTTGTCAAACGCGGAAAGTGATGTTGAATATGGCACCAGTGGGGTTGCCGTCCCGGGCTATGATCTGCGTTTGGTTGATGAAAAAGGGGCGGAAGTTGACGCTGGTGTTGTGGGCGAATTGCTTGTGCGCGGGGCGTCTTCGGCGGATGGATATTGGAACCAGCGGGACAAAAGTCGTGCCACCTTCGAAGGGGCCTGGACCCGAACAGGTGACAAATACGAACGACGCGAAGACGGGCGCTACGTCTATTGTGGGCGTACAGATGACATGTTCAAGGTGTCGGGTATTTGGGTCAGCCCGTTTGAAGTGGAACAAGCCATCATTGCGCATGAGGCAGTGCTGGAGGCGGCGGTGGTTCCCGCAACGGACGATGATGGGCTGGAGAAACCCAAGGCTTTTGTCGTCTTGAAAGATGCGCACGCTGCGGACGGGTTTTCCGACATGATCAAACCGTTTGTCCAAGAGAAGGTCGGCAAGTGGAAATACCCGCGTTGGGTGGATGTGGTTGATGATCTGCCAAAAACCGCGACAGGCAAAATCCAAAGGTTCAAGCTGCGCACGTGATTTGGGGAGAGCCAAGCTTTCTGAGGGTTGATGGTGTATCGCTCGAGGTTGCGACGCATGGACCGCGGCCTGATGAGGCCCCAACTTTGGTCATGTTGCACGAAGGTTTGGGATGCGTCGCCTTATGGCGAGACTGGCCTGCGCAATTGGCAGAGCTTACGGGATATGGGGTCATGGTATATTCCCGGGCGGGGTATGGCCGGTCCGACCCAACAGCTTTGCCTTGGCCTTTGGACTATTTGACGCGCCATGCTTTGGACATACTGCCCAAGGTTCTAGAGCCACTAAAGCAGATCGTGCTTCTTGGGCATTCTGATGGGGCCACCATTGCCGCCATTTACGCAGGCAGGGTTCAGGATCCACGTCTTTTTGGCACTATCCTGATGGCACCACATTTCTTTGCGGAACCTATCGGCTTGGCATCAATTGCCGCTGCGCGGGACGCGTATGATGCTGGCAATTTGCGGGACAAACTGGCGGTGTATCACGACCATGTAGATTGCGCCTTTCATGGGTGGTGCGACAGTTGGCTTGATCCAGAATTTCGGGGTTGGTCTGTTCGCGATGTCTTGGCCACGACACCTGTTCCGGTTTTGGCAATCCAAGGTGACCAAGACCCCTATGGCAGTTTGGCGCAGATTGACGCGATTGTTCAGGATTGCCCGTTGGCGCAACGCCCCTTGATTTTGCCAGGTGTGAAACATGCGCCGCATCAAGATGCGCAGGTCGAGGTTGAGGGGCGTATTGTCGACTTCTTGCGGACTGTCCGGGATGTCGCTGAATAATGCAATTTTGTAATTATAATGCAATTATTGACATGGAATTGGCGTGAGCGTGAGGCTTGAGGTGTTTATAGTGCATAATTTGGCTTTACCGGCCCCGTCCGGCGACCTAGCTCTGGTGCAAGACGGAGACACACATGAGCGCATGCATAGACTTTCAAACAAGCCCAACTGAATATCGCCATTGGCGGGTGGACTATGATGGCGCAGTTGCGTGGGTCACCATGGATGTGGATCCTGATGGCGGTCTGTTTGAGGGGTACCAGCTGAAGCTGAATTCTTATGATCTGGGGGTTGATATCGAACTGAACGATATTGTGCAGCGCATGCGGTTTGAACATCCCGAGGTGCGCGCGGTTGTGATGCAATCGGGTCAAGAAAAAGTGTTTTGTGCAGGGGCGAATATTCGTATGTTGGCGGGGGCTGCGCATGGCCACAAGGTCGGTTTCTGTAAGTTCACCAATGAAACGCGCAACGCCTATGAAGCTGCGCAAACTGAAAGCGATCAAACATGGATCGCGGCGATCAAAGGCTCGTGTGCTGGTGGCGGGTATGAATTGGCCTTGGCATGCAATCACATCATGTTGACAGATGATTCAACGTCGTCCGTGTCTTTGCCCGAAGTGCCGCTGTTGGCTGTTCTGCCCGGAACGGGGGGGCTGACACGCGTGACCGACAAACGCAAAGTGCGCCGCGACTTGGCAGATGTGTTTTGCGCGACGGAAGAAGGCGTGCGGGGCAAGCGGGCGCAGAAATGGGGTTTGGTGGATGAAGTGGTGCCAAACTCGAAATTCGATGATGCGGTAAAAGCCCGGGCAGCGGAATTTGCCAAGGGCGCGCCGGACCAAACGGGCATTCAGTTGCCCGTGTTGGAACGGACATTCAGCGACGATGGATCTATTGCTTATTCCACAGTAGATGTCGCAGTTGATCGCGCGGCACGCGTCGCGACGATAACCGTGGCAGGCCCAGATAGCCCGCCTGTCACACTGGCGGATTTTGATGCAAACGCATGGATGCTGCGGGCATGCCGTGAATTGGAAGACGCCATTCTTCATTTGCGGATGAATGAGATGGATACAGGGTTGCTGGTGTTCAAAACCCAAGGCGACCCGCAACAAGTTCTGATGCATGAAGCGGTTCTTTTGGACAATCAGGACAATTGGTTGGCTAGAGAAGTGCTGCACTACTGGAAACGCACGCTGAAACGGATTGACGTCACCTCGCGCAGTTTGGTTGCGCTGGTGGAGCACGGATCTTGTTTTGCTGGCGTGCTGGCAGAACTGCTGTTTGCTGTGGACCGCTCGTACATGATGGACGATGTGTTCGAGGGTGACAACCGGCCGATGGCAACTGTGACGTTGAGCGCCGGGAACTTCGGCGCCTTTCCGATGGGCAATGATTTGACGCGACTGCAAACGCGGTTTTACGGCGCGCCCGAAGCGGTGGATGCAGCCAAGGATCACATCGGCGCAGCTTTGGAAGCCGAGGACGCGGATGCATTGGGCCTTTTAACGATGATCCTCGATGACATTGACTGGGAGGATGAGATCCGGATTTTCCTGGAAGAACGGGCCAGCTTCTCGCCCGATGCCATGACGGGGATGGAATCCAACTTGCGTTTTGCAGGGCCCGAAACGATGGAGACGCGCATTTTCGGGCGCTTAACAGCTTGGCAAAATTGGATTTTCAATCGTCCTAACGCGGTGGGACCAGATGGCGCGCTGCAGCGTTACGGCACAGGCGTGCGCGGGTCGTTTGATATGGGACGGGTGTAGACGACATCGTAGGGTGAGCTTTAGCTCACGCCCCTTGCAGGCCAACGTGAGCTAAAGCTCACCTTACAGACAAACCACACGTTTCGCGGGATCGAAGCATCGGACAAAGAAAGAGGCGACAATGGACTTGATGAACGTAAGTTATGACTCTCAAATCCCGAACAATGTTGGTTTGGGTCAAGACCGTAAGGTCCTTAAGGCGCTGGAAAAATGGCATCCGGGCTATATTGACTGGTGGACTCGGCTTATCCCTCAGAACTTTCAAGACAGCATGGTTTACCTGCGCACAGCGGTGAGTGTGGATCCCAAAGGCTGGGCGAAATTCGACTATGTGAAGATGCCCGAGTACCGGTGGGGGGTATTGTTGGCTCCGGCTGTTGAAGGCCGAACTATCCCAATGGGTGAGCACAAAGGTGAGCTGGCATGGCAGGAAGTGCCGGGCGAATACCGCAATATGCTTAAACGCTTGATCATCATCCAGGGCGATACAGAGCCGGGTTCGGTAGAACAGCAGCGCTTCCTTGGTCTGACGGCCCCATCGTTGTATGACATGCGCAATCTGTTTCAGGTCAATGTCGAAGAAGGTCGCCACCTGTGGGCGATGGTTTATCTTCTGCAAAAGTATTTTGGCAAGGATGGGCGCGAAGAGGCGGACGAATTGTTAGTGCGCTCTTCTGGTTCGGAAGAGGCCCCTCGGATGTTGGGTGCCTTTAATGAGGAGACCCCGGATTGGCTGTCGTTCTTTATGTTTACCTATTTCACGGACCGCGATGGCAAGATGCAATTGGAAAGTCTTGCGCAATCGGGATTTGATCCCTTGTCGCGCACATGCAGATTTATGCTGACCGAAGAAGCGCACCACATGTTTGTGGGGGAAACGGGTGTCAGCAGAACCATTCAGGCGACGTGCGATGCCATGAAAGCCGCTGGTATTACAGATCCATACGACATCGGGAAAATCCGGGATCTTGGGGTGATTGATCTGCCAACGATTCAGAAAAAGCTGCATTTGCACTATTCCCTGAGCCTTGATTTGTTTGGTTCCGAAGTGTCCACCAATGCGGCCAATGCGTTTAACGCAGGCATCAAGGGGCGCTATATGGAAGCGCGGATCGAAGATGACCACCAGTTGCAGGATGCCACCTATCAAGTGGCCAGCATTGTTAATGGGAAAATCGTGACGGAAGAGGTGCCAGCGCTGACGGCGATCAACATGCGTCTTCGGGATGATTATGTACGCGACGCATCCGGTGGTTTGCGACGCTGGAATAAGCTGATCCAACGTGCGGGCATTGATTTCGAAGTTGCGCTGCCGCATGAGGCTTTCCACCGTCAGATTGGCGTGTTTTCGGCGATCAAAACGGATCCGACAGGCAACATCATTTCTGACGCTGAATGGAATGCGAAGTGCGATGATTGGCTTCCGTCCAAGTCGGATGGTGACTTTATTCAATCGTTGATGAAACCCTGTTACGAAGCGGGCAAGTTCGCAAGCTGGATTGCGCCACCAAAAGTCGGCATTGATAACAAACCCGGCGATTTTGAGTATGTGAAGTTGCACATGGCTTAAGTCCAAGCGTGGGAACCCGAGGGTAAGACAATGAAAATTGCACTGCTATATGGCACCGAAACAGGAAACTCTGAGATGGTGTGTGAAGACATGCGCGACGATCTTGGAGAGGATTTTGATTGCACCTTAGACAACCTGATGGATGTCAGTCCTGAAGTTTTGGACAAGGACAGGTTTCACATCATTGTCACCTCGACCTATGGCAATGGGGATTTGCCCTCTCAGGTTTTGGCATTTGAAGCTGCTTTGGTTGACGAAAAACCTGACTTGACGGGTTTGAGTTTCGCTATTTTTGGCCTTGGCGATCAGGTGTTTTCTGAAACGTACAACAATGGGTCCAAGCGCCTAAGCGATCTTCTTGTCCGGGCCGGGGCGACAATGGTCGGCGAGCGTGGATTGCATGATGCGTCCTCGCTTGAAATGCCGGAGGACATCGCTTTGCCGTGGCTTCAAAGCATTCTGCCGCAGATATCAGCCAACGCCGCTTGAAGCGGAGATATAGAAACTTCGGTCGATTGTGCGTGGGAAGGCGCTCTCAATTCGCGCGAAGTCATGCTACCCGCAGGACTACCTTATTACGCAAATTGAAACTTGCGCTGGGGTAAAGGATCGATATGCGCATTTTTCCCGACAATTTGAACACACTTAAAAGGGTCTTACCTTGCCTTTGAAGTGCCGCGCGCTACCACTTTACTAACTGCAAAAGAGGCAGAGGCTAAGGGCAAGAAAACCGTGCGTATCGAAGAAGAACAAACGACTGATGTACTGCTTGAAAGATTGGGTCGCCGTGTGCGTGCAGCCCGCAGTGCGCGTAATATGCCACGGCGCATCTTATCGGAAACCTCTGGCGTATCGCCACGTTATTTGGCGCAGTTGGAAAGTGGCCAAGGCAACATTTCGATTGTTTTGCTGCAAAGAGTAGCAGATGCCCTAAGCTTGTCTTTGATTGATCTTCTTGGAGATGCGCAGGCGAGCGAAGAAGAACATGTTCTTAGCTTATTTCGCAGAGCAGATGAGCCGACGCGTCGGTCGGTAATTCAACGGCTTGAAGTATCGGCCGAAGTGCCGGATCGGGCGAACCGAATTTGTCTGATTGGGATGCGCGGGGCTGGAAAGTCGACGCTGGGCCGCGGTGTCGGACGGGCCCTGAATATTCCATTTGTAGAGTTAAACAAAGATATTGAATTGCAAGGCGGGATGCCCGTCGCCGAGATTATGGCGCTGTATGGTGCCGAAGGGTACAGACAGTTGGAAGCCGAGGCGGTGCGCCGTGTCGCAACACGTCATGACCGGCTGATCTTGGCTGTTGCTGGCGGTATCGTCAGCGAAAAGACGACCTATGCAACGTTACTTGCGCGCTTTCACACAGTTTGGATCAAGGCATCGCCGGATGAGCATATGACGCGCGTGCGTTCGCAAGGAGATATGCGCCCAATGGAGGGACAGCCCAAGGCGATGGATCAATTGAAAGCGCTGCTGACGACGCGGGCAGAGGCGTATACACGCTGTTCGGCTGAATTGGACACATCAGGTCGCTCGGCAGAGCAGTCGTTGTCGGACATTTTGGCGTTGATCAAATCCAAAGGATTTCTCGGCTGACCGCCCCCCAAACGATGACAGTTGCCATTGCCGGATCGGATAATGTGAGTATTGCACTGGCATTGGCGCATGTCGGTATTCCTGTACAATTTTGCCCGGACGACGCGCATGATGCCACGCGATTACGGGCCGTGTGCGCCAAGGGTGGCGTGCGGCTGCGCGATCGCTTGGCGGGAGACCTCAATTTGGGGGGCGATGGGCTGGCTCTCAGCTGGCACGCCCATGCGACCGATGGCCTGCAGATCACGCAAGGAGTGCAGGGCGGTGTTTTGATCGAGACATTTGGCAAGGCTGGCGATCATCAAGGAGTCATAAGGCTGGCGGTTACATTGGGGTGCAATGTGGTTCAGCTCGTCAAAGGCCCCCCGCTGACAAGCGTTTACAAAGCTCATGTAAGTGCAGCCTGCGAGCAATTGCTGCTAACGGGACGTACTCCGATGGATATCGACTGCGCATTGCAGGATGCTGGATTCGCCTTGGGTCCTTTTGCAATGCAAGATCGCGATGGGGTCGATGTTGCGCTGAGCGAACGCAAGGTGGTCTTTGATTGGCAGGGAATGCATGCGGGTCTGCCTTTGTTTGCCCGGGCCGTTGGCGAAGGGCGGCTCGGATGCAAAGTGGGCGTTGGCTGGCATCGCTATCCCGGTGGGAACGGGCCTGTTGAAGATCCCTTGGTGGAGGATATGGCCGCAGAAGAGGCTCGGTTTCTAGGGCATACACGGCGAGATCTGACGGACGAGGCGTGCGTTGCAGAGGTGATGAGCGCTGTCCAAGGGGTGCGACAGACGGCAAACGGAATGGGTTACACACACGAAATCCTTGCTGTTGTGGAACGTCACATGTTTGGGTTTGAAAGCAGCGTGAGCTAAAGCTCACCCTACAAAAAACACATCACTTTTCGCGATTCATGTGCCATTCGCCTAGGTGCACACAAAAGTTTGTTCTCAGATTTATGGCAGGGTCGTCATTCGGCGTTTCTGGTTTTCTCCCCCTGTTTTCTTTTTGCTAAAAATATCCCGGAGCGCGAGGCAGAGCCTCGCAATCGGACCAGTCACGCCTTGTCGAGTGCTCACGCATAGCGCGCGTAGGCGTGTCGCAAAGCAGTCTGCATTTCGCGCACATGGTGCGTTGGTCGAGCTGGAATCCTTCAAAAAAGCGGAAATACACGCTCAAACCTTGCTGGAATGGAGGAATACCATACCTGGAAAGACCGCGAAGCCAGATGACAAAAGTTAAAATTTGAGATAACCTAAGGTTGCTATTTTAGGCATGCGATCATGGGTCCGGGTATTTTCCGGGTGCAAATCGTCAACTTTTTAAATCCGTGTTTTCCAAGGAGCTAAGTGACAGTCATGAGCAATTCTTCCAAGCGAGACGGCGATATATCACGTTTGCATCCTGCCATTCGGACCAAGGTCAAAAAGATCCGCGATCAGCTGCAAAAAGAAAAAATCCCCTTTGAAGTGTTCGAGGCATTCCGCACTCCGGAACGTCAGGCCAACCTTTGGGCCAAAGGACGTACCAAGCCAGGCCATAAAGTCACTTGGGTCAATTCGTGGAAATCGATCCATCAATATGGGCTGGCTGTGGATTTTGTTTTGAAGATCAATGGTCAGTGGAGCTGGGATGATCAAGGTGCGGAAGCCAAGTATTGGACGCGCATGCACGAATTGGCGGACGAACATGGCATGACGCCGATTTTCAACAAGGCCGGTAAGCTTATTGAAAAACCGCATATCCAGATCAAGGGTATGACCAGCACTGAGTTGTACAAAGGGAATTACCCTGAAGGTGATGCGATTTGGGCGGAACATCTTGGCGAGCTGATCGATAATTGGGATGGGCCGATTGCGCCCCCGCCAAAACCAAGTCTGGCGCCAGAAAGGCCGCCTGTTGATGACACCATGATGGCCGAATTGGAGGCGACTGTCAGCACTTCGGGTGGGTCGGGACATGGTCAGCCCATGGGCGCAGTTGAACCCATGGGTCTTTCCGAAGCTGATGCACGGTTCCAGCGGTTCCATAGCTTTATCAAACGTTGGGAAGGCGGTTTCGTTAACCATCCGCAGGACAATGGCCGGGCCACCAATATGGGCATCACGATTGCCACCTTGGCGGCTTGGCGGGGGACAGATGTGACTGTGGCAGATGTGAAAAACTTGTCTCGAGAAGAAGCAGACACAATTTTCCGCACGAATTACTTTGCAAAGACCCGATGCGGGGAATTGCCCGACAGAACCGCGATGGTGGTGTACAATGCTTCGGTTCTGCATGGCCCAAAGCGCGCGATTATGTTCCTGCAATCGGCTTTTAACGATTTGGGCATGATGGCGGACGGTATCCCGCTTGAAGTGGATGGGATTTTGGGATCCATCACAATGGCCGGCGCAAAACAAACGGATGCGCAGGTGTTGTCTGACAAGTTCATGGATCTTCAAGAGGCGTATTTCCACGGCCACGAAGACTTTGCGCATTTCGGTGCAGGATGGTTGAACCGTATGGCCGCCCTTCGGGAATTTGTGAATGAACTGCCACTAGGAGCGGGCCTGCGCCCGAAAACAGTTATGAAGATCAGCAATGGTATTTTCGACAATGTCGACGCGGGTGATATTATAAAAACAGGAGTCAGAGGTGTTGTCGGGGGGCGCAGGGCTTTGGCCGTTGCGCTTATCAAAGAGCTGCTGGATGACGACAGCAAGGATCGTGATGTCAAAGATATCCTAAAAGAGGCCGTGGTTGATAAAGCCAAGGACACAGTTGTGGAACATCTTCCTGTTGGGCCTCAACCGCTCACGCCGGTCAATGCAGCGCTTGGCGAAAGCATTGGACGCGCCTTGGACGGCAAGAAATCCGCGGGCGGCGTCATCGGATTGCTTGCAACGGCTTTGGTCCCCGCGTTGGGGGCAGAAACCAATGGGCTTGTTACTTGGGTTGTCGATAACCAAGCAAGCATCCTGACTGTGTTGTCTGTGTTCACGGGCTGGGGGTTCTTGGGAAAAATCGACAAGGCGATTTCCACGCTGGGTGTCGCAAGCAAACGATAACCAGGCCTAGGTTCCAGTCAGATGTTCTGATCTTGGAAACCGTGATGTTTTTCGAACCGCGCCCTTGAGAAAAAGGGCGCGGTATTTTTGTGGGAAATTGGAAAAGTAACCTAATATCAAAGGTATTCTCATACATGTCACCCCATACGTGATGTGGCGTGGATAACTTACACGTCACAAAGTTTTCACAATGCCTACTTGTTTGGCGCAAAATATGTGGCAAAGTTCATTTTATGAGCAAAATAAAAACAATGATATTCGGGATTGTCAGTGCACTACTGACTGCATCCTTTGTGGTCGCTGCTCCTTTGTATGAAACCTTTGCGATATGCACAGGTCGGTTTTCCGCAGAATTGGAACACGCCTGGCTCATGGGTTCTGAAAGCTCAGAGGTGGAAAGCCGCCATTCCGTCTTCATCACATTGTTGGAAGCCGCGACACCGGATGAGTTGCAAACCAATGCGTTGTCTTTGCGCATTGATGCAAAAGCCGCCCATTCCCAGATTCTGTCGCAAGCGGTGTTTGCTGCGGACGTCCCAAAAATGCGATGGGCTGCGCAGCGCGCAAAAATCGGGCGTGATAGCTGCACGAATTTGCTGCTGGATAGCTGACTTGCACCGAATTGCCAAAAATTGAGACTCTATTTGGTGCAATTATTGTGCACATTTTTGGGTTTCGATGAAACTTTCAGCAAGCTTGCCCGGTAATCTCGCGAAGTACACCATCAAACCTGCCGTACTGCTCAATTCCGCGCCATAGCTATCTGCACGGGGCCGCTCGGTCTTGAATTGATGTGCGATGATGCAGGTGTAGGACCCTTACGCACCATCGCACGACGCAACATAACACTGCGTAAGACGCATATGGCATCGGTTTGGTGCTATGCGCAATCGTCTTGCGCGACACGCACAGGGGAATTACTCGTGATGTCCAAACACCTTCTTTCTACTACAGCTGCCGCAGTTCTATTGAGCGCATCCGCCGCATTGGCGTGTGACGCGCCGATCAAAGTTGGGGTGCTGCATTCATTGTCCGGCACAATGGCGATTTCCGAAACCACGCTGAAAGACACGATGGAAATGCTTGTCGAACAGCAGAACGCTGCAGGCGGTGTTCTGGGATGTGAGCTGGAAGCCGTTGTTGTTGACCCGGCCTCTGATTGGCCATTGTTTGCTGAAAAAGCGCGCGAATTGCTGACCGTACATGACGTTGACGTGATCTTTGGCAACTGGACATCGGTGTCCCGCAAATCTGTTCTGCCTGTCATCGAAGAGCTGAACGGCCTGCTGTTCTACCCTGTTCAGTATGAGGGCGAAGAAAGCTCCAAAAACGTGTTCTACACAGGGGCGGCCCCCAATCAGCAAGCGATCCCAGCGACGGATTACTTCCTGGAAGAGCTGGAAGTTGAAAAATTCGCGCTGCTCGGGACAGACTATGTCTATCCGCGGACAACGAACAACATTCTTGAAAGCTATCTGAAAGAAAAAGGTATCGCAGCTGACGATATCTTTGTGAACTACACACCTTTTGGTCACTCTGACTGGTCCAAGATCGTAGCCGATGTTGTCGCATTGGGTGCTGACGGTAAAAAAGTCGGCGTGATCTCTACGATCAACGGTGACGCAAACGTTGGCTTTTACAAAGAGCTGGCGGCTGCTGGTATCTCGGCCGACGACATTCCAGTGGTTGCGTTCTCGGTGGGTGAAGAAGAACTGGCCGGTCTGGACCCATCCAATTTGGTCGGTCACTTGGCGGCTTGGAACTACTTCCAATCTGCGGAATCCGATGCCAACGAAGCATGGGTTGAATCATGGAAAGCCCGGATGGGTGAAGAGCGTGTGACCAACGATCCAATGGAAGCACATTACATCGGCTTTAACATGTGGGTGAACGCAGCCACAGCAGCGGGCACAACAGACGTGGATGCGGTGCGCACTGCGATGTACGGTCAAGAGTTTCCGAACCTGACAGGCGGTACAGCCGTGATGCTGCCAAACCACCACTTGGCCAAGCCGGTTCTGATTGGCGAAATCCAGGAAGATGGTCAGTTCGATATCATCTCGCAGACAACAGAAGTTCCGGGCGATGCATGGACAGACTTCCTGCCAGAGTCGGCGGTTCTGAAGTCTGATTGGAAAGACCTTGGTTGCGGGATGTACAACACATCCACAAGCAGCTGCGTACAGATCAAATCCAACTACTGATCTGATTTAACGATACCCGGGTGCGTGTCCTCCCTCATGCACCCGGGAACGTCTTTTGAAAGTTTTCCGAATGGTCCGCTTCTTCTGTCTTTGGCTTTTGGCGCTTTGTGGGTTGCTGCCACTTCAGCCCATTCAAGCACAATCCGTCGACGCGCCGATCCAGCAACTTTTGCAGACCCACGGCGAGATCATCGCAAAGTCCTCGCGCAAAAGTATTGGCCCAGCAATCGACGCCTTGGCGGGGTCGGGATTGCCCGAAGCACAAGTTGTGCTGCAGCGCTGGCAAGACAAAGAAATGTGGGTCGGCAAAGACACCGGGCTATTTGTTTTTGGGGACAAAGACGGCAAAGAGCTGTTGGCCACAGATGTCGCGGATGGGTCCACGCTGGGGCCGTTCGTTGCGAAAGACTTCAAACAATTAAAACCCAACAGCGGCATCCGTGGCATGATCGCGGCTGCATTGGTGCAATTCCAACTGTCCAACCCGGATCCAATCGTGCGCCTTACGGCTCTGTCCGCAATTGAACGGGATGCCGAGGCCTCACATCTGACGGCGTTGCGCGCGTCCATTGACGGCGAGCCAAACGCTGACATTCTAGCCCGCAAAACCCGATTAGAGCGCTTGCTCACCATTCAATTTGCGGAAGATGACGTCGAGCGCATCGCCGCAATCAAAGGCTTTGATGGCGATTTAGGTGTCGACGTGCGCGCGGCCCTGAATCCCCTGGCTACAACGCAAATCGTGGCATCTGACACACCGCTGACCGGTTCTGATATTCGCGGCATCATCGCACCGGGCTCTGATGGTTTTTCTGAAACAGACGCTTATGCACTTCTGGTCGCTGACGACAAAGCCAAGCCCATCATCGATCCCGAAGATCAAAAACAGATTTTGGTCGCAAATATTAATGGCGGTTCTGTTGCGGGCTTCCCTGTCTCAACGCTTGATACACAGATCGCACGCGATGAAGCCTATGCCGCCCTCGCCGCTGCAGGTCGGGCAGACCCGGTCGCCACGCAGGCGGAAACTGCAACGATTCTCGCAGGATTTACCTTTTACGAACGGTATATTGGCGCACCGCCTAACGTCGCGCTTGCTGCCGTAGCAGTGCTGTCCAACATCGAAAATAAAGTCGCTGTCAATCAGGCTGTGGATTTGGGGCTGGACGCGTTGTCCTTGGCGTCAATCTACTTCCTTGCGGCCATCGGTCTTGCCATCACCTTTGGGGTGATGGGCGTGATCAACATGGCGCATGGCGAATTCATCATGATGGGCGCCTATACGGGTTACGTTGTGCAGCTCTTTGTGCCGGACTACACACTGTCGATCATTCTTGCCATTCCATTGGCCTTTGCTGTGACTTTTGCGGCCGGCGTTGCGATGGAACGCTTGGTGATCCGCTGGCTCTACCATCGTCCCCTGGAAACTCTGCTCGCAACCTTTGGCGTGTCTATTGCCCTGCAACAAATCGCCAAGAACATCTTTGGCACGCAAGCGCGCCCCCTGACTGCGCCGGGCTGGCTTGATGGGTCACTGATTATCAATGATATCGTGCAGATCAGCTATATTCGTATTGCTATCTTTATCCTTGCTCTGCTGTTCCTGGCCCTCTTCCTGATCGTCATGAATCGCACAAGGCTGGGGCTTGAAGTTCGCGCAGTCACACAAAACCCCCGGATGGCGGCTTCGATGGGCATCAACCCGGACAAAATCAACATGCTGACCTTCGGCTTTGGCTCTGGAATCGCGGGCATTGCCGGTGTAGCCATTGGTCTTTACGCCAAAGTCACTTCGGAAATGGGCGCCGATTATATCGTGCAAAGCTTTATGACGGTTGTTGTCGGCGGCGTTGGCAATATCTGGGGCACACTGTTAGGTGCCACCATGGTTGGCTCTTTGCAAAAAGGCATCGAATGGCTGAACCCGTCCAACACACTGGCGGCGCAGACCTATATGATCCTCTTTATCATCCTCTTCATTCAATTCCGGCCCCGGGGCATCATTGCCCTCAAAGGTCGCGCGGCGGAGGCATAAATCATGCCTAAAGATGCGACATCTTCTTTTGGTGAAAAATACCTCGGGGGGTCTGGGGGGCTGGCCCCCCAGTCGGTCGGCGCCAAAGGCGTCGAAACCACATTCATTGCGAAACACCCCTCTGTCCTGATTTTTCTGGCCTGCCTTGCGGTCTTCACAATCGGCGTCACAATCCTCGCCGAAGGCTTCGGCATTGGCGTAATTTCTACCAGCTTTGTTAAAACCTTGGGCAAAACACTTTGCCTTTGTCTTGTCGCTTTGGCGATGGATCTGGTTTGGGGCTATTGCGGCATTCTCAGCCTTGGCCATATGGCCTTTTTTGGCATAGGCGGCTACGCGATTGGCATGTGGCTGATGTATGCGCGCACGGAACTGATTGTGCTGTCCAGCCTCGCGAACGCGCCGTTGCCACCAACACCGGACGAGATCACAAATGGTATCGCGACCCAAATCTTTGGCGTCGTCGGCGCGTCAGAATTCCCCCCGATCTGGGCCTTCGCACATTCACTTTCTTTGCAACTTGCTGCCGTCGTGATTGTCCCAGGCTTGCTTGCGCTGGTCTTTGGATGGCTGGCCTTCCGTTCACGCGTCACAGGTGTCTACCTTTCGATCCTAACCCAAGCCATGACTCTCGCGCTTGCATTATACCTGTTTCAGAATGACAGCGGATTGCGGGGCAATAATGGCCTTTCAGGTTTGCAAAACTTGCCGGGTTTGGATGATGTCCCGCAATCTGCAGTGTCTTTGTGGTTTTTCTGGGCTTCGGCACTTGCACTTGGGGCCGGGTATCTTGTCTGTACTTGGGTTGTGTCAGGCAAATTCGGATCGGTCATACGGGCAATTCGGGATGACGAAGCGCGGGTTCGGTTTCTGGGCTACTCGGTCGAGACGTACAAACTCTTCATCTTCACGCTTACGGCCATCCTCGCCGCAATTGCCGGGGCGCTGTACTATCCACAAGCCGGCATCATCAATCCGGCAGAGATCGCGCCCATCGCATCCATCTATTTGGCTGTTTGGGTGGCGATCGGGGGGCGGGGGCGTCTTTACGGGGCCGTGATCGGGGCCGCTTTTGTGTCGCTTTTGTCGACATGGTTCACGGGTGGACAAGCGCCTGACATCAACATCGCAGGTGTGACCATCCAATGGGTGGACTGGTGGACAGTGCTCCTTGGTTTGTCTTTTGTATTTGTCACCCTGTTCGCGCCCAAAGGGATCGGCGGTTTGTTTGACTTAATCCCGCGCCGCAAGGGAGAGACCTCATGAGCGCGCTTTTGGAAGTGTCTGGTGTGTCGAAATCCTTTGACGGGTTTAAGGCGATCAACAATCTGAATTTCTCGATTGGCGAGGCTGAATTGCGCGCGGTCATCGGGCCCAATGGGGCTGGCAAAACCACCTTTATGGATATCGTCACGGGCAAGACACGCCCAGACGAAGGTCGCGTCATTTGGGGCGAAAAATCCCGATCCTTGTTGAAGATGTCCGAAAGCCGGATTGCCCAAGAAGGTATCGGTCGCAAATTCCAGCGCCCGACGATTTTTGAAGATCAAAGCGTTGCGGACAATTTGATGTTGGCGCTGCGCAAAGACCGCAACCCGCTGAAAGTTTTGTTTTTCACCCCATCAGAGGCTGATCACAACCGTGTGGCTACGCTGGCTGGCGATGTTGGATTGGCGGACAGTCTGGACCGCAAAGCAGGCGAACTTAGCCACGGTCAAAAGCAGTGGCTGGAAATCGGGATGCTGCTTGCGCAGGAACCCAAATTATTGCTCGTGGATGAACCGGCCGCTGGTATGACCCCGGCCGAACGGGAACACACCACAGATCTGCTGGTCGAGGCCGCCAAGACACGGGCGGTGGTTGTCGTGGAACATGACATGGAATTTGTCCGTCGTCTGAATTGCCGCGTGACGGTGCTGCATGAAGGTTCGGTTCTCGCCGAAGGATCGATTGACCATGTCACGTCCGATGAAAAAGTGATTGAGGTGTATCTTGGCCGCTAACCTACTCGAAACCAAAGATCTGACGTTGCACTATGGCAGCAGTCAAATCCTGAACGGCATCGACCTAAGCGCAGCCAAGGGCGAAGTCACCTGTGTGATGGGGACCAATGGCGTGGGCAAGACGAGCCTGCTTAAGGCGATATCGGGCACCCATCCCCGATCCGGGGGCAGCTTCCTGTTGGACGGTGAAGACATTGGTCCAGCGACCGCCCATGCGTTGGCGCAAAAAGGGGTGGCGTATGTTCCCCAAGGGCGCGAAATTTTCCCGTTTTTAACAGTGCAAGAGAACTTGGAAACAGGGTTTGCCTGTTTGCCCCGCAACAAACGCGCCATCCCTGATCATATCTTCGATTTGTTTCCAATTCTGAAACAATTCCTGCATCGGCGGGGCGGTGATCTGTCTGGCGGACAACAGCAGCAACTGGCAATTGCCCGGGCTTTGGTGACACAACCCAAACTGTTGCTTTTGGACGAACCAACCGAGGGCATTCAGCCTAACATTATCCAGCAAATCGGTGAAGTTATCAGACAATTGCGCAGCGCAGGTGACATGGCGATTGTGTTGGTAGAGCAATATTTTGACTTTGCCTTTGATCTGGGTGACCGCTTTGTGGTGCTGGAACGAGGGGCCTGTAAACTGCGCGGAAACGCAGGTGACATTGAACGCAACACGCTGCTGGCCAGCGTTTCTGTATAAGGCGGCTTTTTTTACGCCGTGGGGCGATCTGCTTGATACGCGGTACGACCCGCCACAAAGGTATGCACCACAGCTGGCGTCGCGCCCATGGGCCAGTCAATCAAAACAAGATCGGCACGCAAGCCTGGCACAATTTCCCCTCGGTCCGCCAGTTTCATTGCACGGGCGGGACCACTTGAAACCAAGGGCCACATCTTGGGCAGTGTTCCAACATCATCTGCCATCAAACGGGCCACGGCTGCTAGCATAGACGGATAGTAATAATCCGACGCCAGCACATCACACAGGCCCGCTGCGATCATGTCCGCCGCCCCGGGCGAACCCAAGTGACTGCCGCCGCGCACCGCATTTGGCGCGCCAAACACAATGTGATCGCCGTTTGACTCGGCCGCTTTGGCCACATGGGGCTGCATCGGAAATTCTGACACCATAGCGCCGCGGGCACGATAGAAATCGCGGGTTTCGATCTGACTGTCGTCATGGCTAAGCATCGGTGCATCCACAGCGCGCGCCATTTCGGAAACGGCCGCAATATTGTCTGGAACAGCACCGCGTTGCGACCAAATATCCCTGATCAGATCGCTCATCTCTTGCTGGCTGACATCTGCGCGCGCCGCGCGCTTTGCCATGATCCTTTGGAACCTTTCGCTGGTTGGATCTGCGGTCGGGAAATCCGGGACCAGATCAAACGGACGGTCTTGTAGCGCAATATCCGGAGTCAGCATGGCCATACTGGTGTGATCGTTGAAGGCAACTGCAGGCGTGTGCGGGGCTTGCAATGCCCGTTCGATCAATGGAATGGCGTCTGGGCAGAAGGTTTCCCACCGCAATTGAACCCGGTTTTCGACAGTAAGTCGCGGCCCCAGTCGCGCCAGCGCATCCACAAAAGCGTACCCCTGCGAGACAGAGCGCAAGCCCGGCTCCCAACTGAGTGTCAGCGCGTGATAGGCTGTTGCAATCCCGTTTGTGGCCAATTGACGGTCTGTTTCCAGCAACGCCGCTTCCAAGGGAAACATCACACCGGGGCGTGGCATTACCTGCCGCTCAAACGCATCGCCGTGGATGTCGATCATGGCAGGGGCCAAAATCAAACCCTGCCCATCAATAAGGGGCAGACCCTTTGGCCCGTCGCCGATCCCTGCGATCCGCCCATCTTCTACCCAGACGGAGGCTTCGGCCAAACTGTCTGGCAGAACAACCTGCGCGCCCTCAATAACAAAGCGCATTACGTCGTGGCTTTGTGCGCATAGGTGGCATCCAAACGTGACTGTAAGTAGTCGGCCGCGCGAATGGGTGGGTATTTGGGATCCCCTGTGCCGGGCAGTGCAGCCACAATGGTATCTGGATGGGCTTCAATAAACATCGCGATGGACCTGCGTTGCCGTTTTGGGGGCAAGACCCGATGCGGCGTAGACACGTAAATGTCGTTGGTCCAGCGCATCATGCAATCGCCAATATTCACCACATAAGCATCTGGGACGTGCGGTACGTCGATCCAGTCTTTGCCGCGGGGTCGGACTTGAAGGCCGGGTTCTCCGTCGGTCATCAAAAGTGTCAGTGCCCCGTAATCGGTATGTGCCCC
>CALHST010000175.1 GCA_938038825.1 uncultured Paracoccaceae bacterium
GATCAAGCGCCCCAGCATGACAGCGGGCGGGGCGCCGTGCAGCTTTTGCGTCCCGCTCAGATCCAGAAAAGCCTCGTCCAGCGATAGGGGTTCGATCGCAGGGGTCAGGTCCTGCATCATCGCTTTGATGGCGCGGGAGGCGTCCACGTATGCCGCCATCCGGGGGCGGATCACCACAGCGTTGGGGCATAGTTTCAACGCTTTGAACATGGGCATGGCCGAACGCACACCGCGTATGCGCGCCACATAACAGGCGGTGGACACCACGCCACGCCGCCCGCCGCCAATGATCACGGGCTTGTCCTCTAGCGACGGATCATCGCGTTTCTCGACCGAGGCGTAGAACGCATCGCAATCCATATGGGCAATCGACAGATCAAACAGTTCGGGGTGGGATACCACGCGGGGACTGCCGCACGCGGGGCAGCGCACGCCAGACTTGAACGGAGTTATGCAGTCGCGGCAGAGACGGGGCATCACAGGGTCTTTGATGAGCATGGCACAGGTCGGCGCAGGGCCGTTGTGGGTGACTGTACTGGGTTTCGGGGCCAGCTCCAAGATGTGGAACGTTTCCCTTTGTGTCGTGGATTGTTAGGCTTGCATGATCCTGTCCCCAATTGTGAAGGTCCTGTCATGTATTCGCTTCGATCCAATTTCATGGGCGCAAAAATGGCGTTGTTTGTAGGATCGAAGCTGTTGTGCCTGCATCGCGATGATCGTCCCGGCCTTGTGTGGCCGGATGCGTGGGATTTCCCGGGCGGGGGCCGCGAAGAGGGCGAAACGCCTGTGGCCTGTATTCTGCGCGAAACGCAGGAGGAATTCGGGTTGACCGTGCCTGCGAGCCATATCCGATGGGGGCGCAGCTATACAAATTCCATTGGCCGGACTGTGTGGTTCTTTGTTGGGTGGATGCCCGCGCAGGCAGAAAAAGACGTGCGGTTTGGCGACGAAGGTCAGGGTTGGGCGTTGCTGAGCGTGGACGACTTTGCGGCCCACCCGAAATCTGTGCCGCAGCTCAGTGCACGTCTGAAAGAGTATCAAATGGGCGTCGTTGGGGAGTGTTTCACAGAAAGACCCCCCGCAAATTGAGCGGGGGGAGGTGACGAACTTTAGGAAGAATAGTTCGTCAGGGAGTATCACCTGATACCCTCAAGGTACAAAAATTCTACCTATGGTGAAAGTCGGGAATTCCGGACCGCTGGTATATCTAGTGGTCTGTGCCAATTTTCACACAGAGTTTAGTCGAATGCTGGCGTTGATCGCGTCCGCTGCGTCTGCTGGATTGGCGGCTTTATAGATCGGGCGGCCCACGACGATATGGTCTGCACCGTTCTTAATCGCTTGAGCCGGCGTCATAATTCTCTTTTGGTCACCCGCGTCGCTGCCTTCGGGGCGCACACCCGGTGTCACAATCAAACGGTCTGATGAATTTGGCAGCGCGCGGATCAATTGCGCCTCGTGCCCTGATGCAATCACGCCATCTGCGCCAGCTTCAAACGCGCGGCCGGCGCGTTCCTGTACCAAATCAGGAATCGCCCCGTCGCGGATCAGACAATCATCGAGATCACCCCGATCCAGTGAGGTCAGCACCGTAACAGCCAGGATTTTCAGATCTGTACCAGCGGCCCCTTCTTTGGCGGCGCGCACCACATGTGGATCGCCTTGTACGGTCAGAAAATCGAAATTGAACTGGCTGATGCCCCGCACAGCGGCCTCGACCGTGTTGGCGATGTCAAAGAATTTCATGTCCAGGAATATGCGTTTGCCGTGTTCCTGTTTCAGTTCATTGGCCAAGGCCAGCCCACCTGTGGTCAAACTGCCCAAGCCGATCTTGTAAAACGACACAGAGTCGCCAAGACGTTCGACCAAGCCCAACCCATCCAATGCGGTTGGTGTATCCAATGCGACGATTAACCGATCATGTGCCATATCTGCCCCCAATTTGGTTCGGCACTGACTACGCGCGCTGGGGCTGTGATGCAAAGAAAAACCCGGACGGGGCAGGGTGCCTCACCGTCCGGGTAAGTGAAAGAGACGCAAGCAGGCAGGCATGTGTCTCTAGGCTTCTGGCAGGTCAGGGACTAACGGCCTGCCAAAACTGGACATTCTATCAGGCGGCGCGGCCGCGGAAAAAGCCGTATTGCCCAAGTGGCAAACCACGGCGCTTTTTGGGGCGCAGGATGTGAGACACCAAACGCACACCAGAACGCGCCATCGTCGCGCGCAACCCACGGGGTGCGCCATGTTTGCGCATGGCTTGCTTGGACAATCCTTTGGCCGCGTCTTCAAAGCTCATCGTCATGGGGGCGGCGATGGCACAGGCATAGCTGTGAGACTGAGGGCCTTCGTGGATTGTCACCTTGGCTTCGAACGCCTGCTCAGCTGCGTTGTAGATGACATCTTTCAACTCTGTTTGCACTGTTTGCATGGGCCTATCCTACATGTTGTTGTCTTTGCTCGACACAAACCAATATGGGGACAGATTTCGCACTGAAAAGGGGGAAAAGGGGGTGATGCCCGTCACATGGACTCACGTTGCGGTGACCCTTTCGCGAGGATGCGACCGGCTTTGATGGGGACAATCGGGCAAGAAATGTCACCAAAACCCAACGGCTTAAGGCCCGCGCGGGCCATGCCCGGCAGGTTACAGCGACTCACGTGCTGGAGAGGATAAAACAGGGTGCAGGCCTGCATTTTTAACAGATGATGGACCCGGATTTGCCAATTCCCGGGGTGCGATGCGCGAAAGAGCGGTTCATCTATCCTGTTTCACAGCCCGACTCGTCCCGACTTATGGATGCAGGAGGTCTTTGACGAACTGTGTTGTGCAATTGCAGAGACAGTTTTAACTCTATGAGACTAATCAAGCGTTGCCCCATCGCGCGCATCAGGTCTTGAAGCCGCGTGATGCGGTCCCCATTTTGGGTATGAGGCCTTAAGTTGGTCTGTGCCGCCGGGCGGGCAGACAAGAGCTAGGCGCTTGGATAAAGGAGAAAGACCATGGACTTAACGAAGTTCACGGAGCGGGCGCGCGGATTTGTGCAGGCAGCCCAGACCATTGCCACACGGGACAACCATCAACGGCTGTTGCCCGACCACCTTCTGAAAGCATTGCTGGATGACGATCAGGGGCTTGCATCCAATCTGATCGCAAGCGCGGGCGGGGATGCCCGACGCGTGGCAGAGTATAACGACCAATCCTTGGCCAAGCAGCCCAAGGTGACGGGGGATGCGGCTCAGATCTATCTGGACACCAAAACCACCAAAGTTCTGGCCGAAGCGGAAAGCGTGGCCAAAAAGGCAGGTGACAGTTTCGTTCCCGTAGAACGCATCCTGATGGCGCTGTGCATGGTGAAATCCGGTGCCAAAGACGCGTTGGATGCGGGGAAAGTCACTGCGCAAGGTTTGAATTCTGCCATCAATGATATTCGCAAGGGGCGCACAGCGGATAGCGCAAGTGCCGAAGATGGCTATGACGCGCTGAACAAATACGCGCAGGATCTGACGGAACGGGCGCGTGACGGGAAAATTGATCCGATCATTGGGCGCGATGATGAAATCCGGCGTGCCATGCAGGTGCTGTCGCGGCGCACCAAGAACAATCCGGTTTTGATCGGGGAACCCGGTGTGGGGAAAACGGCCATTGCCGAGGGGCTCGCGCTGCGGATTGTGAATGGCGATGTGCCGGAATCCTTGCGCAACAAACAGCTGTTGGCGCTGGACATGGGCGCGTTGATTGCGGGTGCGAAATACCGGGGCGAATTTGAAGAACGCCTGAAAGCGGTGTTGACCGAAGTGTCCTCCGCTGCGGGTGAGATTATCGTGTTCATTGACGAGATGCACACGCTTGTGGGGGCCGGGAAATCGGATGGCGCGATGGATGCGGCCAACTTGATCAAACCGGCTTTGGCGCGGGGTGAATTGCACTGTGTTGGTGCGACCACGCTGGATGAATACCGCAAATACGTTGAAAAAGACGCAGCCTTGGCGCGGCGGTTCCAGCCTGTTCTGATCCAAGAGCCCACTGTGGAAGACACCGTGTCGATCCTGCGGGGCATCAAAGAGAAATACGAAGTGCACCATGGGGTGCGGATTTCAGATTCCGCGCTTGTGTCTGCGGCTACGCTGTCCCATCGCTATATCACGGATCGGTTTCTGCCGGACAAAGCCATTGATTTGATGGACGAAGCGGCCTCGCGTTTGCGCATGGAAGTGGATTCCAAGCCCGAAGAACTGGACGCGCTGGATCGTCAGATCTTGCAAATGCAGATCGAGGTCGAGGCGTTGAAGCGGGAAGATGATGTGGCTTCGGTTGATCGTTTGGCAACGCTGGAAAAAGAATTGGCGGAACTGCAAGAAGAGTCGGCGCAAGTGACCGCCAAATGGCAATCCGAACGGGATAAAATGTCTAAGGCTCAAGGGTTCAAAGAACAGTTGGACCGTGCGCGCGCTGAACTGGATATTGCCAAGCGCGAAAGCAATCTGGGCCGCGCGGGGGAGCTGTCTTATGGCGTGATCCCCGAGCTGGAAAAGCAATTGGCTGAAGCGGAAAGCGCCGAAGGCGATGCCCTCGTGGCCGAGGCCGTGCGCCCTGAACAAATTGCGCAGGTGGTGGAACGTTGGACAGGCATTCCGACCACCAAGATGCTGGAAGGCGAGCGTGAAAAGCTGTTGCGCATGGAAGATGGGTTGCACAAGCGTGTCATCGGCCAGAACGCGGCTGTCAAAGCGGTTGCCAATGCGGTGCGCCGGGCGCGCGCAGGCCTCAATGACGAAAACCGCCCCTTGGGATCGTTTTTGTTCCTTGGACCGACCGGTGTTGGGAAAACCGAATTGACCAAAGCGGTTGCCGAGTTCCTGTTTGATGACGACAACGCCATGGTGCGCATCGACATGTCCGAGTTTATGGAAAAACACTCGGTTGCCCGCCTGATCGGGGCGCCTCCGGGGTATGTTGGCTATGACGAAGGCGGGGTGCTGACAGAAGCCGTGCGGCGCAGACCCTATCAGGTGGTGCTGTTTGACGAGGTCGAAAAGGCACACCCGGATGTGTTCAACGTGCTGTTGCAGGTTTTGGATGATGGGGTGCTGACCGATGGGCAGGGCCGCACGGTGGATTTCAAGCAAACGCTGATTATCCTGACGTCGAACTTGGGATCGCAAGCGCTGAGCCAATTGCCAGAAGGCGTGGATTCCGCGCAAGCCCGCCAAGAGGTGAACGAAGCCGTGCGGGCGCATTTCCGGCCAGAGTTTCTGAACAGGTTGGATGAAACCGTGATCTTTGATCGCCTGGCGCGCGAAGATATGGGCGGCATTGTCGATATTCAGCTTGCGCGATTGCTCAAACGACTGGCGGGTCGCAAGATCGCGCTTGACCTTGAGGATGGCGCCAAGACATGGCTTGCAGAAGAAGGCTATGACCCAGTGTTCGGGGCGCGTCCGCTGAAACGGGTGATCCAGCGGGCACTGCAAGATCCTTTGGCGGAAATGCTGCTGGCGGGGGATGTCAAAGACGGGGACCGGGTGGCTGTGTCTGCCGGGGCGGACGGGTTGATCATCGGTGATCGCGTGGCCGCATCAAATCGGCCCAAGCCTGATGACGCTGTGGTGCATTGACGCTCAGGTCAGAATGACATTGAAAGGCCGTGCAACAACAGCGCGGCCTTTTTTGATGAAGCTTCCCCCGGATTTTGTGATTTTCGACTGTGACGGTGTTCTGGTAGACAGCGAAGGCATTACCAATCTTGTGGTGCAGGGCAACCTTGCCCGCTATGGGCTGGAGATATCCCTGGATGATATCACACGCCTGTTCGTTGGCGGCACGATGGCCGGAGTGATGGCGCAAGCGCGCACGATGGGGGCCGCATTGCCAGACGATTGGATGGACGAGATCTACCCCGCGATGATTGCCCGTCTTGGGCAAGAGGTCACATTGATCCCGGGCGCGGTTGATGTTCTGGATGCGTTGGACGCGGCTGGTATTGGATATGCAGTAGGATCCAATGGCCCGCATATCAAAATGGATGTGACGCTGGCGCGCACAGGCTTGGCCGCACGGCTTAAGGGACGTGTGTATTCGCGAGAAGATGTGCCAAATCCCAAACCTGCGCCGGATGTCTATTTGAAAGCCGCCGCCGAGGCAGGGGTGGCACCCGCCCGATGTGTGGTGATCGAGGACAGCCCAAGTGGGGCCAAAGCGGGCAAAGCGGCAGGCATGGTGACGTATGGGTTTGCGGCAGAAACAGATCCTGCACGGCTGCGCCCAATCTGTGATCATGTGTTTGAGGACATGGCGGACCTGCCAAGGCTTCTGGGGCTTGGTTGAACGAGGGTTCGACGCGCGTGAGCTGAAGCTCACCCTACATGTCATTCAACCCGTAAGGTGAGCTTCAGCTCACGCG
>CALHST010000176.1 GCA_938038825.1 uncultured Paracoccaceae bacterium
AAGACGTTGATATAAAAAGACATCGCGCGATCCAGATCTTCACAACACACAGTGATGTGGTTAACCCCTGTGATCGGCATCAGAACTCTTGATCAGGCAGATATCCGGGACGTGCGAGGTTCCCAAAGCGGGTAAAGCGCCCTTCGAATGACAGATCGACAGAGCCGATGGGGCCGTGACGTTGCTTGCCGATGATGACTTCCGCACGCCCATGCAGACGTTCCATGCGTTCCTGCCATGCGGCCATTTCATCCAAGCGATCATCCGATGGTTTTTCACGTTCCACATAATATTCTTCGCGGAACACGAACATCACCACGTCCGCATCTTGTTCGATCGATCCCGACTCCCGCAGGTCGGAAAGCTGAGGACGCTTATCGTCCCTGTTTTCGACCTGACGGGAGAGCTGGGAGAGGGCAATCACAGGAATATCAAGTTCCTTGGCGATGGCTTTCAGGCCCATCGAAATTTCGGCAATTTCTTGCACCCGGTTGTCGGCGTTACCGCGGATCAGCTGTAAGTAGTCAACGATCAGCACATCCAAGCCATGGGTTCGTTTCAGACGTCGGGCGCGGGCGGCAAGCTGCGCAATTGGAATTGCGGGCGTGTCGTCAATGAACAGGGGGCAGGCTTCCAGCGCCTTGGCCGCATCCACAAAGCGGCGGAATTCGGTTTCGGTCATATCGCCGCGCCGGATGTTTTCAGACGGGATTTCAGCCGCTTCGGACAGGATCCGTGCCGCAAGTTGTTCCGCACTCATTTCCAATGAGAAGAACCCAACAACGCCCCCATCAACAGCGCCTTCTGTCCCGTCATGGCGTTGCCCTTTTTTATAGGCTTTTGCGACGTTGAACGCGATGTTGGTGGCCAGCGAGGTTTTTCCCATCGAGGGGCGACCCGCAAGGATCAAAAGGTCAGAGCGGTGCAGACCGCCCAGTTTTTTGTCCATGTCGTTCAGGCCCGTGGATACACCCGCCAAACCGCCTTCGCGCTGATAGGCGGCGTTGGCCACATTCACCGCGTCTGTCACAGCCCGCAGGAAACTTTGGAACCCTTTTTCAGACTGGCCTTGTTCCGCCAGTTTATACAGGGCCTGTTCCGCTTCGACGATTTGCTCTTTGGGTTCAGAAGCGACATCCACTTTGGTGGCTTTGGCGGAAATATCCTGACCCAGATGGATCAGATCACGGCGCACGGCCAGATCATAAATCATCTGCGCATATTCACGCACCGCAAAGGCAGAAATCGCAGCACCCGCAAGACGGGCCAGATAGGCCGGGCCGCCAAGTTCTTTCAGACCTTCGTCATCTTCCATAAACGCTTTGAGCGTCACAGGAGAGGCCAGTTGGTTCTTGGCAATCCGCGCAGCAGCAATATCGTAGATGCGTGCATGCACCGGGTCATAGAAGTGTTCGGCCCGGATAACTGACGCCACCCGATCAAACACATCATTGTTGGTCAAAATCGCGCCAAGAAGCTGTTGTTCCGCTTCGATCGAATGGGGCATCGTATCCCCGGCCTGCTCAGGGCTTGTGCCTGCCTGAAAGCTCGTAATCTCGTTCACTGCTGCGGTCCCCACCGGTTATATTTGGAAGCATCCCCACGCCACCAAACCCTTTTTCTAAGGAGCTTGTGCCATAGTACGCGCGATCCGGCTATCTGGAAATCTCTGTGGATTGCTCTGTGCGTAAGTCGGATCGGACCCATGTCGATTGCTGTATCTAGTGGTAGTGTAGAGTGCAAGCGCCATATCTGGAAGCGATTTCTTCCAAATAGAGATTCGTGCACAATACGTCCACACGCAACGCGGCAAGATTTCGCACAGAGTTTTTTCCAGGCCGGATAGGGCGTTGTAACTGTTCGGATTTAGTCTTTGGACTGGGCGGCCTGCCATCCACGGGGGTCGTTCAAGAACGCTTCGACTCCGTCCAGAGTTGCCTTGGAGAACGCGCCGGTTGCCTTGGCTTCGGCCAGAACATCCCACCACGTACACAAGTGATGCAACGCGACCCCGTGATCCCCCAGTGTTTTTTCGGTTTCCGGGAAAATGCCATAGTAAAAGATCACAGCCGTGTGGCCGCACGTGGCGCCAGTTTCGCGGATCGCATCGACAAAGGACAGTTTGGAACCGCCATCTGTGGTTAGGTCTTCGACCAGCAAGACCCGCTCGCCTTCGTGCATGGCACCTTCGATACGCGCGTTGCGCCCGTAGCCTTTGGGTTTTTTGCGCACATAGGTCATGGGCAGTGCCATGCGTTCTGCCACAAGGGCCGCAAACGGGATGCCGGCCGTTTCGCCGCCTGCAATGTTGTCAAACGCTTCGAACCCGGCATTGCGCATCACTGTGACGGTCAGAAAATCCATTAAGGTGGCGCGGATGCGGGGATAGGAGATCAGTTTGCGGCAATCGATATAGGTCGGGGATTTTAGACCAGAGGCCAGCGTGAAGGGCTCTTCGGCGTTCAAGTGCACCGCTTCGATTTCAAGAAGCATGCGTGCGGTCAGGCGGGCCATCTCTTCTGGCGCGGGATAGGAGCTTGGGATCATGAGGTGTGGTCTTTTGTTAGGGCCGGGAGCCTCCGGCGGGGATATTTTGAGCAAAAAGAAAGGTTTATTGCACGGACCAGAAAACGGGACGCCCTGGGTCAAAAACGGTCACGGGGCCTGCGTCGGTGTCGATGTGATCGGGGATTGTGATGGGATCCCCTTTGGTCAGGGTGATCGTGTCGGTGTTTTCGGGCAGCCCGTAAAAGGCGGGGCCGTTTTGCGAGACAAACGCTTCGAGATTGTCCAAGGCGTGGGCTTCGTCAAAGGTTTGGGCAAGGCAAGACAGGGCAATGGGCGCGGTAAAGCACCCGGCGCAGCCGCAGGCGTTTTCTTTGGTATGCGTGGCATGGGGCGCGCTGTCGGTGCCAAGGAAAAAGCGCGGAGCGCCTGAGGTTGCCGCGCGCAGCAATTCCAAACGGTGAGACCCGCGTTTCAGGATCGGCAAGCAGTAATAATGGGGGCGGATGCCACCCACGAGCATGTCATTGCGATCCAGCATCAGGTGCTGGACTGTGATAGTGGCCCCCAAGGTGTCGTCTTGATCTTCGGCATAAGCCACTGCGTTGGAGGTGGTGATATGTTCCATGACCACGCGCAAGCCCGGGGTGGATTGGCGAATAGGATCCAGAACCAGATCAATGAACGCCGCTTCGCGATCAAAGATGTCAATTTCGGGGGCTGTGACTTCGCCATGCACACAGAGCGGCAAGCCGATCTCGGCCATTTTTTCCAGAACCGGGCGGACCGCGTCAAAATCCTGCACGCCAGAGGCGGAATTGGTGGTGGCCCCTGCGGGATAGAGTTTGACTGCTTTGACCAAGCCAGAAGCATGGGCCGCTGCGACGTCAGCTGGGTTGGTATTTTCGGTCAAATACAGCGTCATGAGCGGATCAAAGGTCATCCCATCCGGCAGCGCCTTGAGAATGCGGTCGCGGTAGGCAGCAGCCTGATCGCCGGTGACAACCGGGGGCACAAGATTGGGCATGATGATTGCACGCGCGAAATGGGCGGCCGAATGGGGCAAAACCCCATCCATCATGGCGCCATCGCGCAGGTGCAAATGCCAGTCGTCGGGGCGTTTGATTGTCAGCGTGCTCATGGTCCCGCGACTAGCATGCGCAGACGCGGGGTTCCAGAGTGTTTGGGGCTAGGAGGCAAGCGCGCTTTGCAGATCCCGCAAACGGCGCGCAAATTTGGGGGCTTTCATGCGGCTGGTCACATTTTGGCACAGCAATTGACCCAGGAAATTCCGCTCTTCGACATCTGTGCGGGCCAACAGGTTGCGCAGGTAAGGGGGATAATCCCGCCGAACGCGGAACAGTTTGGCAAAGCTGGCATGGGATAGTTTGTTGATGCCTGCGCGCGCCAAAAGCCGGTACAAAAGCTGCATTTCCATCAGATGCGTTTGGATCGTCTCACCCATATGGCGCAACGGCAGTTTTGTGACATTCGGGCGCGTGAACAGGGCTGCATGCATCGCATCCAATGTGACAAACGGATCATACAGCACAAAGGCGCGCTCTGCGGCGTCCAACATATCCGGCGCATAGCCATAGCGCGATGTGAAGTCCAAGCGGCGCGCATCGGTGAAACGGTCATCCCAACCGGCGATTGTCGGGTTCAGCGTGGCTTGCGGTTGGATGCACACAACGGTGCTGCCCGGTGCGGCGACAGAAAACGCGGCGGCGGCATAGCCACATGGGCCTGCACCATAAAACACCACGGTTTCAAAATCCTCGAAGAAACCGTCATCTACCAGTGAGTCGAAATAGGCATAAACATTGTCATCTCGAAACCAGGTATCCCCATTCGAGACGATACCCAGATGGGACCAGTTCAGCGCCTTGACCATTTCCCAGCCCATGGGTTGGGCTTCTTCATCCAAGGCGCGGATCCCCTGCATGGTTTCAAACGTGACCAAAAGAATGGGATCAGCTTCGGTAAAGCTTGCAAAATGTTCAGGGCCCAAAGCTTTGAAATAGCCATTGATATTGGAAATTTGAGCCAAGCGTGTGGCCCACTCAACCTCGGATAATCCTGACAAAGGAGTATTAAAAATATTCGGTGCGTCCTGCATCCCTGCGTCGCCTTTTGCCTCATGGTGTACGCATCTTCTGTGCGTCGATTGTGTAATGCAATAGCCGGGATTTCTGACAAAACTGTGTTGAAGTCAGGTTAATCCCGCGACGATGACCGCCCAGCACGGGCATGTGCAACCATGAATTGAGCGGCTTTCAGGGACACAGGGCGTGATTGTGGGGCCATTAAAAGCCTTCCAAACAAGGCCCTGAATGGTTCTTGTCGCAACAAAGCGTCAAATCGTTCTTTGCGCCAGGCGACGGATTGTGTGTGAATCTGGCAAATGTGTGAATCGGTCTTCAGGTCATGCAACAGCGCATTACGCGATTCCTTATAGCGCGAAATTGATCGATCTTCATCGGTGTTCCAGTTCCTTTCGACCCAATAATCCATGCCCAAAAGATCATCAGAATGCACAGCGCGGCCCCGATCCGCCTTAAGAACATAGTTTTCCATGGATCCAAGCGGGTAGTGATTCAGTTGCACCAACCCATAGTTGGATCGCCCATAAGGTGAAAAAATGCGGCGGTGTTTGAACTGATCATCTAACGTCCGGCCTTCGCCATCATACCAGCGGGTGTTTGCGACTTTATCATCATCAGCATCACGGGGGCGATGCACGCCCAGTTTCTTGTAGGCCCCGTCATTGCGATAGAGCGTTTTAAACATGGCAGAGCGCCACGGCCAATACATCACCACGGGTGCGCAGCGCGTGAACGTGTCGGTCACCAGCGTATCCTGATAGCGAATTTGGTCAGACGATCCAAACAGGCGCCATGTCAAAGTGATGGCGGTGGCATCGGGCAGGGCGCTGAACAGGGCAGTTAATGTGCCATCGCCCGTATGGATGTTCACAAACTCATCCACGTCGAGCGGCAAGATCCAATCTGCCGCTTTGACCAGAGGGTGTTTGCTGGCCGTTTTCAGGGCGGTGAACTGAATGCCGCCTTTGTCATAGGGGCCGTCATTGCGCAGGTGGGTAAGGTGGCCCATCGCGTCCAAACGGTCCAGCAGCACATCAGTGCCATCTTGGCAGTTGTTTGAAAACACAAGAAAATCTGTAAAACCGATCGCCTTGTGATGGGCAAGCCATTCAAGCAAATAGGCGGCTTCGTTGCGCACGGTTAGGACAGCAAGCGCTCTCATCGACGTGTCCAAGTTCGCCGAAAGGCGATGACCTTGCCAATCGAGCCGCGCGCGTAATAGGCAAATCCAGCATCCATGAACGTTTTGAAAACAAGATTGATGCCTTCGGGGCCGACCCATTGCGGATGCACTTCAACAATGGCCGCGCGGAACCCGGACAGGTCCATCTTTGGCAAAAGCTGTGTTTCTGCGCCTTCGATATCGCAGACCAACACATTGGGTTGAATGTCTTTGATCACTTGGTTGGTGTCACGTATTTCGATCTGCTCGGTCAAGGCGACTTGAAAACCGTCGCGCCAGTCAAGCGAAGATGCCAGCAGATTGCGGCGGACGTAAAAGGGAATTGTGCCAGCCGTGTCGCCCAGGATTGCATTATGGACTGTTGCGTTTGTGATCCCGTTCATGTCGTGAACCTTTTGGATATACGGGATCAAAAAGGGGTTGGCCTCGAACACGTGCACATGATCGATGTTTCTGTTGCGTGCGATATGCGTGGACATAAACCCGATGCCGCCGCCCAGTTCCAAAACCCGGTCATCATCGCGCACAACCTTCAAGACGGTCTTGGCCTCGTTTTCTTCATAGGTTCCTTCGCGCAGCGACTTGCGCAAATTGCGTTTGATAATGCCGGTATGTTTGGGAAATTTAATCCCATGCGTGGTGATGTGCCCATCTTTCCACGTACCGTCGAAGGGGTTTGGGGCGCTGTCTGGCATCACTCAGCTCTCCATATCCAACGCAAGGGCATAGGCCACGCGCTCTGTCTCGTTCAGTTTTATGGTCAAGGCCTGTTCATACAAGTCCTGAAATTCCGGCATTGTGTGCAAAGCGTCTGCTTTGGCCCGGTGCCATGTGCGCCCTTTATCATGCAGTGCCTTGATCTGTGGATCGGCCATAAGCTGGTCGTATTCTGTTCGCACACGCGGCAGGTTGCGTTTAATGGTGAGGTCTTTGTGATCCGACCAATCCATGCGAATCCAATAGTTTAACCCGATCGAGCGATCCACATGCAGCGCGCGGCCCCGTTGGCGTTTCACCAAAAAACTTTCCGCAGAGCGCAGGGCGTAGTGATTCAATTGGATCAGGTCATACCCGATAGATTTCTTGGAACTTCGCCAGCCCTTTTGTGCGGCTTCTTTTGTCATGTCCTGACCGGACCCATTTACCCATTTGACTGTCGTCTCAGCCTCGGGGCGCAGTTTGTTGGGGCGGTGGCACGAGATTTTGTCATAGGCCCCGATATTGCGGAACATGGTTTTAAAACCCCAGACCGTATGCGGTTTGGGGCAGAATTTCGGGGCGCAGGTGTCAAATTGATCAATGACAAAATCGTCTGCCAGATCGGTGACCCCATTATGCCCGAACAAGCGCCACGTCATGGCGATGTTGGTGGCATCAGGCGTATGTTCGAAGAGGTCCGGCAGAGTGCCATTGCCGCAGCGGATATTCATGAACTCGTCCACGTCGATATGGATGATCCAATCGGCATTCATGATGACGGGTTCGTCCAGGGATTTGTTCAGCGCATGTTGTTGCGGGGATTTACCTTTCCAGTTGTCGTTTAACCGATGTTGCAGCACGCCCATCTCTTGCAGGCGGTCCAGCATTTCGGATGTGCCGTCTTCGCAGCCATTGGTGTAGATCAGAAAGTTATCGACCCCAATCGCGCGGTGATAGGCGACCCATTCCAGAATATAGGGCGCTTCGTTCTTCATGCAGCCGACAATGACATTGCCACTTTGCCCGGCGGGCAGTTTGCGCATGGGCACAGGGGAATAGGGTGCCTGTGGGGTCGTTTCGTCGACGCGGCCCATGCGGTTATGGGGGGCAAAGGGGGATCCAAGCAGTTTCTTGAAGTTCTGCACAGCCAAGGGCGGCATGATGGCGCGCGCGGACTCGGATAGTGCGGTATCCTGAGCGGTTGATGCAGGTTTCAGCCCAGCCAGATCAGCGCCTTTGCCGCTTTGTTCGTCTTTGGTGGCCTTGTCGATCCGCCCCATGAAGCTGAGCACATATTGCGAGGCGCGAAAGCCGTTTCCGCAGTCGGATTCTGCCCAACTGGCAGCATCATGTGCAGCAGCCTGCAAAACCGCCCCCAAATCGGGGAAGCGCTGGATCAGGTCCGCATTGTCTTGCGCAAATACCCGCGACACCGCAGAGAGCTGTGCCGGATCAATCGCAGGCCCATCGGTTTTGACCTCATTGATAAAGCTGCGCCAAAGGGGTCTTGGCAAAATCCGCTGTTTCTTGGCCAAGACCTGCAACAACACCGCGTTGATCTGCCGCCCGCGCGCCAACCACATGGCAGAGGGGTGCTGGGCAGGCTTACGCTCTGCCGCTTTGCCTAGGGTGCCGGTGATCCCGAAGGCTGCGCGGATCTCGTCGGGTGCGGTTTTGGCGTTGAACACATCTGGGGAATAGGGCCGCAACTGCGTTGATCCTGCACCAAACACCCCATCCCAATGCGCGACCAAGGCGTTGTAATCCAACCAAAAGGGCGCACCTTGTGTTTCCAGAAACTGCCCGGCTTGTGGGGTGATCTTGGGGGCGGCTTTCAGGGCTGCTGTCCACCAACTGCCACGATCGGCCAAGGCCAAATCACGCGCCAAAGGTTCTGCACGCCCTTCCAGCACCTGCGCCCCATAGACCCGCGCCAAAAGGCTGGCTTGGTCATCTACATGGGCGGTGATGCGAATATCGTTCGACAAAGGCGACACCAGCGCCTTCAGGCGCGCCAACTCATCAGCACGGGCCAGCCAACACAATTGTGCGGCTGACAAGATCAGGGTGTCAGGGCGGTGGGTGTCGACTTCCTTGATCAGGGCGGCTTGCACCAGCTCGAACAGGGCAGTTTGCTTTTGCCCGGTGATATAGCCGCGATTGTACCGCAGGGGGTCGACATGATTGGGATCGCTCACGGCCATCCAAAGCCGCGTGTGGTTCTTGTTGCCCGGCGAGTCGGCAAAGCGCACACCTTT
>CALHST010000177.1 GCA_938038825.1 uncultured Paracoccaceae bacterium
GGCGCATGGCTTAGCAACCACCAGCGCCACATATCGGCTGGCAAAATTTCAAGCGCCTGATCCATAAAGATCCCGCGTCCCTGGCTGGTGGAAAACTGGCCGCCGTCATAGTTCAAGTAGTTGAAAGATTTTATATAATCGACCAACTTCCAATCTTCTCCAGACCCTAAAATGGTCGCAGGAAAAGATAATGTATGGAAGGGGACATTATCTTTGCCCATGAATTGGGTGTATTGAACATCCGCCGCGCCGCGATCTGTGCGCCACCAGCGCTCCCACGCGGTATCGTCTTGACCATTTGCCGTGGCCCATTCGCCAGCACAGGCGATATATTCAATCGGCGCGTCAAACCAAACATAGAAGACCTTGTCCTCCATACCCGGCCATGGATCGGTGCCACGTTGAACGGGCACGCCCCAGTCCAAATCGCGGGTAATCCCCCGGTCTTGCAAACCATCGCCGTCGTTCAACCATTTCTTCGCGATCGAGGTGGTCAACACCGGCCAATCTGTCTTGCTGTCGATCCACGCGTTCAATTGATCGCGCATGGAGGATTGACGCAAATAGAGGTGCTTGGTTTCGCGCACTTCCAAATCAGTGGATCCTGAAACAGCCGAACGCGGATCAATCAAATCTGTGGGATCAAGCTGCTTGGTGCAGTTTTCACATTGATCGCCGCGCGCTTTGTCATAAGCACAATTGGGGCAAGTCCCTTCAATGTAGCGATCCGGCAAATACCGTTTATCGGCATTGGAATAGACTTGTTTTTCAGACACTTCCTCGATCAGGCCCGCATCCGCCAATTGACCCGCAAAGTGTTGAGTCAGTGCATGGTTCTGAGGAGAGGACGACCGCCCAAAATGATCAAAGCTTAACCCAAAGCCTTTGGCAATATCGGCCTGAACCGCATGCATTTCGGCACAATATTCATCGACGGGTTTGCCTGCTTTTGCAGCGGCCAGTTCAGCGGGTGTGCCATGTTCATCTGTTGCACACAGGAAAAGCACCTCGTTGCCGCGGGCCCTTTGGTAACGCGCAAACAAATCCGCCGGCAGTTGCGAGCCGACAAGATTGCCCAGATGTTTGATCCCGTTGATATAGGGAATGGCAGATGTGATCAGATGGCGGGCCATATAAGCCTCCGATGTCAAGTTTGACGCATCCATTAGCCCAAGCAATGCTCAAGGACCAGTGGGCTATCGCGGATCACGTGACTTTCCCAGCCAACGACCGACCTGAAAGCTGGTTCTGGGGGCATAGACATAACGCGTGCGAATATTGGCCGTGCGCACACGCATACGGGTCAGGCCGAACACAATCAGGCCCGCATGACCAACGGACACCATCACAAACAAGGCGCCGGGGCCATAAGCGTCGATCAAGGCAGACGCGAGGTAGGGGGCCGCGATAGCACCCAGTGCGAAATAAAACATGAGGGCGGCGGACAGTTCGACCCGTTCATCGTCACGTGCGAAATCATGAGCGTGGGCAGAGGCCACGGAATAGATGGGGAAGGTCGTTAAACCAAAGAGGCCAGCAGTCAGGAAAATGCCAAGCGTGCCGAAATTTGGTGAGAATACCGTAATGGCGCAGCTGACAATGGCGGCAGCGGACAGCCCGATCAAAACCTGCCGCCTGTCCACTTTGTCAGCCAGCCATCCAACAGGGTATTGCGCCACGGCGCCGCCGATAACAAAGGCGGATAGGAACCATGCGATTTGAGTGGTGCTAAGCCCAACTTCTTGTCCGTATAATGGTCCGACCATGCGGAATGACGCAGACGACAACGCCGCAACAATCACACCTGCAGCTGCGAGTGGGGAGCGGTGATAGGCCAACATCGGGCGCAGACGGGGGGCTTGCGGTGTTTCAGGTTGCTGGACCCGCGTCAGGGTCAGGGGCAAAAGTGCGGCACAGCAAAAGATTGCCAGAATGTTGTACGACACATAGCTGGCTGGGGCCAAAACGCCGATCATCATCTGGGCCGCCAAGGATCCGGTCATGTCGATAATGCGATAGGTGCCCATAGCGCGGCCCCGAGTTTCATTGGTGACCTTTGCTTGCAACCATGCCTCGATCACTGTGTAACATCCCGCAACGCACATGCCGGATGCGACGCGCATAACAGCCCATGCATAGGGATCAATCACCAACATATGGGCCAGCAAGCCAATGGCTCCGGCAGCCGTGAAAACGGCAAAGGCGCGCGAATGTCCGACGCTGCCCATAAGACGCGGGGCCCACCAGCACCCGATGAAGAAGCCGAGAAAATGAGCCGATCCCAAAAGACCGATTTGTTGGCGTGTAAAGTCCAGTTGCAGTCCGGACAGCGCATCAAGCGGACCAACCCCGCCAGAGCTAAGCTGCAGCAGTATGGTGGATAAAAACAGGGCAGCAAATGAGATGATCAGGCGCATGCTGTGTTGGTGACAGAGTGTTTTTGTCATGTCTGTGGCCATTTCGACCTGTAGACGTCGCTTTCAGTGCGCAATTGTGATTTTCGCACGACGTTTCTGGAAATAACAAACTTGGGGAAGGCGCGAGACGCTTGATATTATGCCGCTTTGATCTGAAGAGAGCCGCGTGCATTTGGGATTTGTAGCCGCCATTGGGCTTGTGGTGCTGTGCGGGCCCGCAGCCTTTGCAAGTGCCAACTGCCGGGCGTATTGGCGTGATCAGATGTCATGTGCCAACGGCTTTCCACACCTTGCGCGCCGCCTTGATCGGGCGTCAACAGCAGGCCCAACGGGACATAAGGCCCGTCCTTGCCCCCTGTTTCCGCCGCCAGATGCATCCGTCGCACTTGGGTCAGGCTTGGCAGTCCGGGCAGATCCCCGACCACAAGCGGCACCGCACCTGCGCGCAAGGCTTCCTCTAAAGACCACAAGACGTCCTCGGCCCGGATGGCATTCACAAAGATGAAGCGTCCCGGATCAACCCATTCCACCATGCCTTCGGGGTTCAAACGATCCCGGTTCCAAGTGGGGGTGATCCACAGGATCGGCCCTGTGGTCTGGGCGGCAAGCCACAGGGCAAATGTTCTGCGTGCCATCCCACAGGCTTCATGAACCCGCCCACAGGTAAGACGGAATTCATTTTTTTCTGGCACCAGCGCAATATCAGGCCCTGCGCGGACGGGGCGACGCCCCAGTAAGGGATGATGTGTTAAAGACATAGGGAAAGGTTGCAGTTTGTTCTTTATTTGTTCTCATGTTTTTTGGCAGACTCTCCTGAACTGGTCAAGCCGCCTTGCGATTGCTAGCGTGCAAACAGATTGAAACGACCCCTAGAAGGACACAACCACATGAAAAAGAACCGATTGGGCAAGACCGACATTTGGGTCAGCAACATGTGTCTTGGCTCGATGACATGGGGATCACAGAACGATGCCTCTGAGGGACATGCGCAAATTGCGATGGCCTTGGATCATGGGGTCAATTTTATTGATACTGCAGAGATGTATCCGGTGAACCCCATCAAGGCAGAAACGGTGGGGCGCACGGAACGGATCATTGGACTGTGGCTGGAAGAAAGCAACAGACGTCATGACATTGTTTTGGCAACAAAACATTCAGGCGAGGGGTTCGAACATGCCCGTCAAGGCGAACCCATTAGTCCAAAGACAATTCCAGAAGCCGTCGAAGGATCCTTGCGGCGTCTCAAGACGGATTACATTGATCTGTATCAATTTCACTGGCCCAACCGCGGCAGTTATATGTTCCGCAAGAACTGGCAATATAACCCCAAGGGCAACGATCGGGACGAGGTCGTGCAAAATATGGAAGACTGCATGGGCGCACTTCAGACCGAGGTGGAAAAAGGGCGTATTCGGGCATTTGGGCTTTCCAATGAAAGCGCCTGGGGCACCACACAATGGATCGAAGCGGCCAAGCGCACAGGGGGGCCTCGACCTGCAAGTGTCCAGAACGAGTATTCCATGATGTGCCGCTTGTTTGATACGGACATGTCCGAAGCCTGTGTTTTGGAAAGCGTTGGGTTGTTGGCCTTTACGCCACTGGCTGCGGGGCTTTTATCGGGGAAATACCAGAACGACCAGATTCCAGAAGGCTCGCGGATGTCCATCAATCCGGATCTGGGTGGGCGCAAGACACCGCGCGCGTTTCAGGCTGCCGAAGGGTATCTGAAAATCGCCAAGAAATATGGATTGGACCCCAGCCAGATGGCATTGGCGTTTTGTCTGACGCGGCCATTCATGACGTCGGTTATTTTTGGCGCAACCCATTTATCCCAACTTGAAAACGCCATGAAAGCCAGCGACCTGCGACTAAATCAAGAGGTGCGCAATGACATCGACATCATGCATGCGGCGTGTCCGATGCCATTCTAAAGCAGACCTATGCCGGTGATTTATCCGGTCAGGTCGCGTAAGGGCTTGGCTCTTGCGTGCGAATCTGACTTTCCTTCCCAGAGCACCTGAGAGGGAGGAACCAGATGCCGCTTGAGATGAACCGAGAGGTGTTTATCACCTGTGCTGTTACCGGATCGGGGGGCACACAGGATCGCAGCCCGCATGTGCCGCGCTCTCCTCAGCAGATTGCTGACAGTGCGATTGCTGCGGCCAAGGCTGGCGCGGCTGTTGTGCATTGCCATGTGCGCGATCCAGAAACGGGCGCACCGTCGCGGAAACTTAAATATTATCGTGAGGTTACGGATCGTATTCGTGACGCCGAGGTCGATGTCGTCCTGAATCTGACAGCCGGCATGGGCGGGGACATTGTCTTTGGCTCGTCCGAAGCGCCGTTCCCGGTGAACGAAGACGGCACCGATATGATCGGGGCGACCGAGCGGGTTGCCCATATCGCCGAATGCCTGCCGGAAATCTGCACGCTCGATTGCGGTACG
>CALHST010000178.1 GCA_938038825.1 uncultured Paracoccaceae bacterium
TTTGAAAACTTCGTCTTCCTGACTGAAGATGATCTTTATTGGAAAGCCTATATTTCCTCGCTGCAAATTGCGGCCTTATCGACAGCTATGACTCTCGCCGTGGGGTATCCGATTGCCTATGCAATGGCCCGTGCCCCGTCAGAGTGGAAGCCAACATTGATGATGCTGGTGATCTTACCGTTTTGGACCTCTTTCCTGATCCGGGTTTATGCATGGGTCGGTATCCTGTCTACCGAAGGCTTCTTGAACCAATTTTTGTTATGGATCGGGTTGATCAACGAACCGCTGACCATCCTGAATACGTCCGTCGCAGTCTATATTGGCATCGTGTACACTTATGTTCCCTTCATGATCCTGCCAATCTTTGCTGCGCTGGATCGGTTGGACGGATCACTGATCGAAGCAGCAGAGGATTTGGGCTGTTCACGGATCCAAGCCTTCTGGTTGGTCACGTGGCCATTGTCCCGCAACGGGGTGATCGCTGGGTGTTTCTTGGTGTTTATTCCGGCGTTGGGTGAATTTGTTATCCCATCCCTTTTGGGCGGATCCGGTACGCTGATGATTGGCAAAGTCCTGTTTGAAGAGTTCTTTTCAAACCGCGATTGGCCTGTGGCCAGTGCCGTCGCAGTCATCCTTCTGTTGATCCTTGTTGTGCCCATCGTGCTGTTCCAGATGAACCAGCAAAAACAAGCGGAGGCAGAACAATGATGCGCCTGTCGCGGTTCAACGTGGTCTCATTGACCCTGGGGTTTACATTTTTGTACTTACCCATGCTGATTTTGATCGTTTACTCGTTCAACGAAAGCAAATTGGTCACTGTTTGGGCTGGGTTTTCGACCAAATGGTACGGGGAATTACTTCAGAACGAACAATTTTTGGATGCCGCGTGGGTGACATTGCGAGTCGCGGTTATCAGTTCGACCATCGCGACGGTCCTGGGCACCATGGCCGCATATACTTTGGTACGGGGGGGACGCTTTTGGGGGCGCACCTTGTTTTCTGGCATGGTTTACGCGCCGCTAGTGATGCCAGAGGTGATTACCGGTTTGTCCTTGTTGTTGTTGTTCATTGGGATTGGGCTTGATCGCGGGGTCATGACCATCGTGCTGGCGCACACCACGTTTTCCATGTGTTTTGTGTCGGTCGTTGTGTCGTCACGGCTTGCGACGTTTGATCGATCTTTGGAAGAAGCCGCGTTGGATCTTGGGGCGTCTTCTTTTGATGCCTTTCGACTTGTCACCTTACCGATCATCGCCCCAGCGGTCATTTCTGGTTGGCTGCTGGCGTTCACTCTCAGCTTGGATGATCTTGTGATCGCATCCTTCGCGTCCGGGCCTTCAGCCACCACATTGCCGATGAAGATCTGGTCTTCGGTGCGGCTTGGCGTCAGCCCTGAGATAAATGCATTGTCCACAATTCTGATTGGGTTGGTCACGATTGGGGTCATTGCAGCCTCGCTAGGATCCAAACATGCCACGTTGCGGCGCCAGCGAGAAGAACTGGCCGCAGAACGCCCTGTATGAACCGGATTTTTGGGGACTTCATCTATGGCGAAGGTCCCCGCGCCAATTGCTATTGGGATACAACCTGTGACATTCCCACGGTCCCGTCTTTGGACAGGTCACTGCGTGTGGACGTCGCCATCATTGGTGCGGGTTTCACAGGATTAAATGCAGCAAAGGTTTTGGCCGAAAAGGGTGCCGCAGTGGTAATCCTTGATACGCACGCGCCGGGCTGGGGGGCATCAGGCCGCAACGGCGGCTTTTGCTGTTTAGGCGGCGGCAAGGCAGGGGATGCCTTTCTGGATGCCAATTTTGGCAAAGATGAACGGTTGCGATGGCGGTCCACCGAAAAGGCGGCGGTCGGTTATGTGGCGGACTTCTTGAAAGAACATAAAGTTGACGCAGGCGTGCATTCGAACGGCGAGACAGTGTTGGCCCACCGGGCGCGAGATGCGCGCGCGTTTGATGATGAAATGTCTTCGGTCAAGGAAAACTACGGTGTTGAACCGACGGCGCATTCGTCCAAGGATTTGAGGGATCAAGGGCTGTCCGCCGGGTTTCACGGCGGCATGACAATCCCCATCGGGTTTGCCCTGAACCCACGCGTCTATATCGGTGCGCTAGTGGCGCACGTCCTGCATGTTGGCGCCAGTGTCTTTCAGGATGCGCAGGTTCAGCGGCTTGCCCGAGAAGGATCACAGTGGCGATTAGAAGCTGGAAACCATCACGTATTGGCAGATGATGTCATCGTGGCAACAAACGGCTATTCATCAGAGGATATTCCAGATTGGTTGGCCGGACGTTATATGCCGACGCAATCCAGTGTTGGCGTCACGCGCCCCATGACAAGATCTGAATTGGAAGCACAGGGATGGATGTCTCATCAGATGTGCTTTGATAGTCGGAACTTGTTGCACTATTTCCATCTTCTTCCTGACAATCGGATGCTGTTTGGAATGCGCGGCGGGCTTGGTGGGACACCGGCATCTGACACGCGTGCACAGGTTAGGCTTATTCGTGATTTCAAACAGATGTTCCCGGCCTGGGGCGCTGTCGAATTGACCAATCTTTGGTCGGGAATGGTGTGTATTGCCCGAGGCCAAATGCCCTTTGTGGGGCAAGTTCCCAAAGCGCCAGGTTTGTGGGCGGCTTTGGGGTATCATGGCAACGGTGTCGCTATGGGCAGTTATGCGGGCCATCTGATTGGTCACGCGGTGCTGATCCGCAAGGTGGACAACATACCCTTAGCCATGTCGTCCCCACTCACCAAATTCCCACTTGGTCGTTGGCGGCGTGGACTTATGCCCCCAGTTTATGGCGCTTTGGCTGTGGGGGATCTTTGAAACGCTAGGCGCCGGTTTGCTCACGCAGGGCTGTTATGTCATTTGCGTTTACAGGTATACCACCTTCAAGGATTAACATAGTTTGCCCGGCTTCAGCGCGGGTTTCTGTGATCCTGCTGTATGTTTCCACAGGCGTTGTATCAACGATCTGACCATTTGCGCGGCTTTCTACTGCAAAGGTGTACACGCCCGACTCAAAAGGCGCGCCTGTGTCCGAAACACCTGCCCATTCAACCGGATCTGCGGAAACCGGGATAGAAACACGTTGAACTTCCGTTCCGGACGCGTCTTTGACCGTCAAAAATGCCTGATCTGCGACTGCCGCTGGGTTTGGCAACAACGTAACGGGTTGACCGTCAAAGTGAACCGGGGCTGTGGTGCGCGCATCCATTCCGATCCAGCCCGCAAACTGCGCCATATTTGCGCTTCCTAACTGAGCAGCCATTGTTGTCAAAAGATCATTTGTTTGAACTTGCTGTTCTACAGACGAAAATTGCGCCAGCTGAGATGCGTATTCCGAAGAATCGATAGGTTCCAAAGGGTCTTGGTAGCGGGCTTGAGCCGTGAGCATTTGCAGAAACGTTTCAAAGTCAGATGTCAAAGCAGATGCGCCCGCATTGCTGACCGGCGGGGCAATAATTGTAGTGCTTGGTTGCGTAATGGGTGAGATGTCCATTTGGTTTGTGTCCTTATACCCGGATGTCGACGCGGCCGGAGCCATCTATTTGAATTCTGTGCGGTGTGTGTGTTGCGGGCGGGGGGATGTCGTCAAAGTCGTCATCCAAACTGTTTTCGAATGCACCCAACACCGGGCCATCATGAGGTTCGGCGTCTTTGCCTTTCCCAAATGCAAGGTCGATCGAAGTAAATCCGTTGTCCCCCAAATCGCGGCTGAGCATGTCCATGTTACGTCGCATCCATTCAAGCGTTTCGGGGCGTTCGGCCAAAATTTGTAGGGACACAGCCCCATCACTTGCAGTGATCGTCATTTTGATGCGCCCGAGCTCTGCTGGATTTAACGAAATTTCTATTGGTCGATTGGGTGACGCCCGCAAGGCGTCTGCCATTTGCATCGCAACATGGCGTGCAAGTGCCGGATGATGGCTTTGTAAGATCGGGGATGATAAGTTTGTGGGCTGCGTTGATGCGGTTTTCACATCATTGAACGTCATCGCAAAGTCGCCATCCTGAACCAAAATCGGATCAGTGGCCTTAACCCCATCTCCTTTGGTCAATTGAGTCGTTGCCGCCGCGTTGACAAGTGTGTAGCCGGCATTGGCGACACCGCTGTTCGTTGGCGGGGAGCCTGTTGTGACGACGTTGTAAGCTGCGTTTGCAATTCTTGCGTTTTGCCGGTCGACCTGTTGGTTCTGGTGTCTAGCGTCTTCAAACGCGGCTTTTGTCATTGTGTCGCGCAGATTGGCGAACTCTGATTTTTGTGTGCTGCTGAGGGCTGCTCCGACTTTTGCTTGTTCAACAGAGATAGATCGATTGCGGCTGTCGAGAATCTGCGCGTCTTGCGGGGACATTTGTTTACCGTCTGTTGGTGCAATCTGCGGCACTTTGGCGGGATCGACTTTGGGTTCCGGAACAGGTGGACTAAATCCCTGTTTTGCCACGTGAACTTGGGGTAGCGTCCCAGGTTTTTGGGGGCTTTCATTCAACGTCGGGACTGCTGGGGCGTTAATAGGAAGCATATTTGATGGCGTCCCAACCAACAAATGCGGATCAATTATCGCCCCTTGCTCTTGTTTCGCATTGCCTTGCTGTTTCGTGATTGCGCCGGCGTCTTCACCCAAACGCTGCGGTTCTTCTGCTGTGATCAGAACAACGTCGGTCAAATCCGTGGCGGTTGTGTTTGCAGTGCGCTGTCGATTGGCAATGTCTGCGTCCGTCTCATTTGCAGGCGTTTGTGAGCTGGCCGAGGATTCGGCTGAGTCCTCGGGTGAAGCGCTGTGTTGGAGTTTCACATCTGCCCATACGTCTTCGGCGTTTTCGCCGGAAGACTGTTCCGCCAAAACATCAGAAAACTGCTTACCATCCGGATCACCAATCATCGCGCTTTGATCCAGCGCCTGTGATTTTCCGGCGACGTCCGTTGATTTGGTATTGCCGCCGATCAACGCCGTTGCGACCA
>CALHST010000179.1 GCA_938038825.1 uncultured Paracoccaceae bacterium
GCAATACGGGGGTCACGTCCGTATCGTTTGCCCAAATGGCGGCACATCTCGGCAGCGGCATCGCGGTACCCATCATGTGCATGACAATAATGTCGGCGAGATCCGAATTTTCTTTCGCGCCCCTGGGCATCCACGGCCAGCATGTCCGGGAACCGATCCAGCATCCAGCGTGGCGGCGTAGCGGATGGCGTGCCCAGCACGATCTTAAGGCCTGCAGAGGCCAGAACATCAATCGCGCGATCTAACCAATCCCAGTCAAAATTGCCGGGGCTGGGTTCGAGCCGTGACCAAGCAAATTCGCCGATACGCACGTATCGAATTCCGGTATCCACCATACGGGCGGCATCACGGGGCCACATCTCTTCTGGCCAGTGTTCTGGATAGTAACAAACACCAAGCTCGGCCATTTACAGGATCACTTTTGGTTCGGCTCGCCCTTGCCCGACATGCGTGGCGACGAAGGTCTTGCCAGTGTCGGGATGGTCGGTCTTGTGCTGCGCGCTTAATCCAACGGCCGCGGACGTCATGTAAAGATCGCGCAAACCCGGTCCGCCCCAAGCCGGGCAGGATGTTTGCGCCGATCCGGTCAAAACAGAGCTGAGGCGTGTGCCTGATGTGTCATAGCAGGACACCCGAAAGCTGGCCCATTCCGCCAGCCACAGATTGCCGGTGTCATCGGTTACGGCCCCATCCGGGTTTATATTGTCTGTGGTAAGATCAAGGTGCAGATCAGGTTTGCCCATAGGCCAGCCCGTTTCCGGATCTAACGTTTGGCACATGACTTTTTTGGTCAGTGTGTCGGTGTAATAGGCCATTGGTGTTTCAGGGGCAAAACAGATGGCGTTTGGGATCGACACGTTTGAGACCACTTTGCGCAGCTCTCCTTTCCAAAAGCGATAGATCGCCCCGGCCTTGGGTTCTGCATGTTTGCCCATAGTGCCAATCCAGAAGCCACCCCAACGATCTGCGCGCCCGTCGTTAGACCGGGTTGCGGGATTGTCGGCTTCTAGCCCATGCACATATGTCGTTTCCCCATTGGACAGATCAAAGGTGGACAGGGCCGTTTCCGACGCGATCAATAATGTCGTGTCATCCATCCACCCGGCAGCAGAGATGTTCTCGTCAAACTGCCATTCTTGTGGACCAGTTTCATTGCGCGACATGAGCCGATTGCCCAATATGTCGAACCAGTAAAGCTGATTGCGTTCAGGGTGCCAGAGCGGACCTTCGCCCAAAATGCAGATACGATCATCAAAGATTTCGGCTGTCATTGTGTTGCATCCTTATACGCCGCAACGATTTTGGCCGCGCGGCTTGCGACATCTTCGGCAGACAAGCCGGGTTGATAAAGGGCAGTGCCAAGGCCAAAGCCGTCTGCGCCCGCTGCAATCCATTCGGCGAAATTGTCGGCCCCGGCGCCGCCAACGGCATAGACTTGTGTGCCTTTGGGCAGAATGGCACGCATGGCTTTTAATCCGCTGGTGCCCGCCATGGAACCGGGGAACAGTTTTAAACCATCTGCGCCTGCATCAAGTGCGCTAAATGCTTCTGTCGGTGTGAAAATACCGGGCCAACTTTGCAGGCCAAGCTCTTTCGTGCGCGCGATGACAAGGGGTTTCGTATCGGGGGACACGATGACCTCGCCACCCGCGGCGGCAACAGCGTTTACATCCGCAACTGTCAGGACGGTGCCAGCCCCCACGGTTGCTGCGTCACCAAGCGCGGCTTTCATGGCGGATATGCTTTGCAATGGATCCGGAGAGTTCAGCGGGACTTCAATAGTTGTGATGCCGGCATCTAGCAGGGCCTGCCCAATGGCAGGCGCTTCGCTGGGGGTCACGCCGCGCAAGATGGCAATCAGGGGCAGTGTCATGAGGGTCGTCCTCCTGAAAAGGGCTCGAAAGAAGCATGTGAAACAGTCGCTCGCGGCATGTCAGGCCGTTTCCAGACTGCGTTGGGCGGCGCACAGCCCGGCAAGGGTCATGGCATCCACAGGAGCGTGAGTTGCGGCCAGGCCAAGCTCTGCCAATGCGGCGACATAGGTATGGGCAAGGCCCGAAGCGCCGATAACCGCGACTTGCTGGCCCAACCAATAAGGGCGCGCTGCAGCAAGTTCCGCACCAATCAACAGTCCAGACAGTTGCGCCCGCGTTGTGGCGTTGTCTGTTCCGTTTAGCAAATCCGAAGCCCGCAAGCGGAACAGCCGCGCAGCAAGCGTTTCGGGTTTGGACATGGCGTCATTCATCGCGTCTGAAAAGGCCGTATCATCCCATGTTTCAGTTTGTGTGGAATGTCTGAGAACAGATTGCTTGGACAGAAGCCCAAACATCTCACCTGTCATAAAGGTCTGAAAGCTGACCACTTCCCCGGCACTTATATGGGCCCATTTCGAATGGGTGCCGGGCAGACAGATCACACCGTCCCATCCGTCGTTCAAACTTAGAAAGCCTGCGATCTGCGTTTCTTCGCCACGCATCACATCTGGCGGGGTGGCTTGACTGATTCCGGGCAAGACATGCACGGCAATACGGGGATCGGTTGTTTGCGCACGCACCATCGACAAACCGGCAGCCGGGCAGGGGGTTTTTGCGTAAGGGGCTTCGACCCAGCCTTGGCGAGCGCCCAACATACCGCAGCAAATGACAGATGTTGTGCGCCGCGTGTCCAGCCAGGAATCGATCACACCCAACAAAGCCGGTTCGAACTGGTTCGGAGACAAATAATTCATCCCGCGATCGGACTGCACTTGATCGACGGCCACACGCCCTTGCATGGCCCAAGCCCGCATGTGGGTGGTGCCCCAATCTACTGCTATCCAATCCGCTGTCGTCATCATTTATCCTGTAAACACGACGCCGCCATCGACAACCATGCATTGCGCCGTCATCGCAGCGGAACTTTGCGACGCCAAAAACAGGCAGGGTTGAACAACGTCTTCAGGCTTCAAATGCTGTTTGAGGCACTGCCGTTCCAGATGATCTTCCAGATCTTTTGGCGTGGCCCACATATCCAGTTGCTTTTGCGTCAGAACCCAGCCAGGGGCGATGGCATTGACCCGGATGTTGTCTGGCCCCAACTCTCGCGCATGCGACCGTGTCATCCCGGTGATGCCGGCATTGGCCGCAGTATAGGCGGACAATCCCCCAAGTCCCATCATATAGCTGATGGACGAGAAATTGATGATGGAACCACGCCCGGCGTCTCGCATCATTGGGGCAACCGCCTGAGTGGCAAAGTAATAGGCCTTAAGGTTGATCGCCTGCATCCAATCCCAATCGTCCGGGCTCAACTCCTCAAGGGTATGGCGTTTGTCATTGGCGGCATTCGAGATCAGCGTTGTGATTGGGCCATGGGCTTCGGCGGCAGCGTCAATAGAGCCTTTCAAGCGGTCCATATCCGTGATGTCGCCTTGCAAAAACAATGGGCGGCGGCCATGCTTTGCCTCCATCGCATCACAAAATGCAGTTGCATCCGAACGGCCGATAAAAGCCACTTTTGCACCCTGCGCCAAAAAACCATCTGTCAACGCAGCGCCAATGCCTGAACCACCCCCGGTGATATAAACGCTGCTGTCTTTCAGATCTGCATAATGCGCATTCATAGCCTTTCCCCTTCAATCACCCACATGGTCTCTGGGAAAGACCATGGTAATGTCAGCCCTCGGTTCATCAAATATGCGCCGGACACGTCGATGGTTTCTTCCTTTAGAACAGGCTGTCCACGCGACAAGTTCGGCGCAGAAATCCGATTCATCAACGTAATGCGGTACAGTGCTTTTGCATCTAGTCGGGTCAGTCCCAAGGGGCGGGGGGCGATCTGGGTCGAAGTATCGGCCTTACCCGCAAAGACAACGAACTTTTGCCCGTCTTCTGACAATTGCTGTTCTGCGATTACGGCGGGGTCTGCACTATCAAGGCGCAAGATGTCCGCACGGCTCATCCAGTCGCGATTGTGTTTCCACCAGCCCGTAATTTCGCGCAGTACGCGTTCTTCTTCCTGTGTCAGCTCGCGCGGGTCCATTTCGAACCCCATATGACGTTGCGCGGCGACCCATGCCCGGAAAGAGATATCAAGATTGCGCCCGGATGTATGGCAATGACGCGGACCAACGTGAGAGCCCGTCACAACCATCGGCAAGAACAGCGCAGCGTTGTGCTGAATACGCAGCCGTTCCAGCGCGTCGTTGCTGTCGGACAGCCAGACCCGTTGCGTGCGTTTCATGATGCCAAAGTCGATGCGCCCACCGCCCGATGCGCAGCTTTCGATTTCGACTGCGGGGAAATCTACACGCAGGCGATCAATCAGCGCGTAGGAACCGCGGGTTTGGTTTGCATCCGGCATCGGCAGGACGCGATTATGGTCCCATTTGATGTAATCAATCGGATATTTGGACAGGATCGCTGCCATGCGGTCATAGATGAAGTCGCGTACTTCCGGCAGCGCCATATTCAACGCTTTTTGCTGGCGACCCAGAGTTTGATCTTCGGACCCCAAAGCCCAATCGGGATGGGCGCGGTGGATATTGCTGTCCGGGTTGATCATCTCGGGTTCGAACCAGATGCCAAAAGACATATCCAGCGCATGTACGTGATCAATCAGCGGCCCCAAGCCTTCGGGGTATTTGCGCGGATCAACTTCCCAATCGGACAGCGAGGTCGTGTCATCGTCACGTTGACCGAACCACCCATCATCCAGCACAAATCGCTCTGCCCCCAGATCAGCGGCCCGGGTTGCGATGTCTTTCAGGATGTCGAGCTTGTGGTCGAAATAGACCGCTTCCCAGCAGTTGTAATGCACGGGGCGGGGGCGATCATTGGCCGGGGTCAGAATGCGATCCCGAAGGTGGCGTTGAAACGACACCGCGCAGCCATTCAAGCCGTCGTCAGAATACGTGATATACAGAGGTGCCGTTTCAAACCGGGTCGAAGGCTCTACCTCCATCCGCGACGCATGGCCGAACTGGATTTGGCGGCGGCCATCGGGCAGTTCTTCGGCGATCATCTTGTGACCTCCGGACCAGCCATAATGGAAGGCATAGGCCTGCCCTTGGGTATTTGTGGCTCCGCGGCAGGGCACCAGCAGGCCCGGGAAGTGTTCATGGCCCGTGCGCCCGGTGCGGTTTTCGCGGTAACGCATCCCGGCCGTCCACGGCGTTTTCGCAAGCTGAAACTCTCCGCACCAGCGGCCCGTCAGGTCAATCATTTCGTCCGACAGTTGTGGGGCCGGGATGACAGGCGCCGAAAGCCAGTGCAGATGCACGGGGCGGTCTGCTTCCAAAGTTGCAGAGGTGGTAATGATGCGGCTGTGGCGATCCGTTTCAAACCGGGCCTTGTAGTGCAACATGGCGTCTTGGTCTGTGTAATACAGCGTCAGGCTGGTCTCATCCTGTTCTGCCCCATCGAAACAAAACTTGGGCAACAACGGCGTGCCGTCCGTATCGCGCAGGATCAAACCGGGTTGTCCGGGGAAGGTGCGGATCGCTTCCGGGCAAATTGACAGATCTGGATTTTCGTCCAGCATCCCGCCTGTTACGTCCAAGATTGAAGCCTCTGCCAAAGTTGGCAGATCCTCATCCGCTGGAAGCGGGGCGCCCCAATACACAACTTCGGGCAAACGTGCGCGGCGCGTCGCCAGCACAAGAGTCTGCCGTCCATCGTCCAGGCGCCAGGCCTGAAACGTGTCATCGATCATAAATGTAGTCCGGTCGTTACTTCACAGCACCCAAAGTCAGGCCTGCGATAAAGTGTTTCTGCATTGCGAAGAACATCACCACCGGCGGCAAAGCGGCCACGATGGAGCCGGCACTCATCAAGTGATAAGCGGCCCGGTACTGCGCGTTGAAAGAGGTGATCCCGGCTGTCACAGGTTGTGTTTCCACCCCTTGCGTCAGAACGATCGCCCAGAAAAAGTCGTTCCAGATGAACGTGAAGATCAGCACAGCCATAGCCGCAAGTGCAGGCTTCATCAGTGGCAGAACGACATACCAGAAGATCTTCCATTCCGCGATTCCTTCAACCCGTGCTGCCTCGATAAGCTCAAAGGGTAACGCGCGGATGAAGTTGCGCATGAACAGGGTACAAAACCCGGTTTGGAACGCGATGTGGAACAGAACCAATCCCGGAATTGTGTTGTACAATCCCATGTCCAGCGTCAGGTCGCGAACCGGTACCATCAGGATCTGGAAGGGCACAAAGTTGCCTGCCACGAACATGAAGAACACCCACAAGTTCGCTTTGAACTTATAGACCCCCAGTGCAAAGCCGGTCATGGATGACAAGATCACGCATCCGATGACGGTTGGAACAGTGATCATCAAGGAGTTCAACATGTAGCGGGGCATGTCGGATTCAAAGAACACCCGCCCATAGTTGGTGAACCCTTCGAAAGAAGACGGGATCCCCCAATAGTTGCCAGTGGTGAAATCGGCACCAGGTTTGACCGAAAAGATAGCAATCGCGATCAAAGGCAGAAGCCAGAAAAACAACGAGACCGGCAACAGCGCTTTGTAGGCGGTTTGGATCTGCGGAGAGGATTTTTCAATCGGTGTAGGAAACATCGCTTAGTGCCCCCGCTCGTCTTTGTACATGGAATATAAGAAATAGGCGATGAAGAAGAGCATGATGATGAACAAGACCACCGCAATGGCAGCACCGTATCCCATGCGGAACCCATATTCGGACAGGGCCACTTCGAACATATAGAAACTTAGAACCCGGCTTTCGCCAAAGGGACCCCCATTGGTCATGATCGAGATCAGATCAAAGGATCGAAGCGCCCCGATAATCGTCACCACAAAGGCAATGAAGGTCGCGGGTTGCAGCTGCGGGATCACGATATACCAGAGCATTTTGCGCCCTTTTGCACCATCAAGGCGACCCGCCTCGATCTGCTCGGGATCTACCGCGTTCAAGCCGGTCAGGTACAGGATCATGCAATATGCGGTCTGCGGCCAAAGACCTGCGGCGATGATGCCATACGTTACGAACCGCTCGTCACCAAGCACATTGATTGGCCCCAAACCGATCCAGCCCAGCATGATGTTAAAGATACCGAAGGTGGGATCATAGAACCAAGTGAACACAAGGCCCACCACCACTTGGGAAATCACGAAGGGAAAGAAAAACAGGCTTTTATAAAGACGGATGCCAAAGACTGTCTGGTTCAACAGCAGCGCGATCATAAGACCCGCAGGAATGGCAAGCAGGTAAAGGAACAACCAGATCAGGTTGTTGCGCAAACTGGTGTAAAAGGCGTCA